>JANNVF010000559.1:0-8134 GCA_031414315.1 Hyphomonadaceae bacterium
GCGGTCGGCGAAGATCACCGTCGCCTTCTGGCCGCAGTGGCGGTAGACGGCGTCGATCAGGTTGCCGACGTCCTTCTTGGTCATCAGCGTCGGGATAAGATCCGGCGTCACCTTCGGGTGCTTGGGCAGAAGCTCGGCGAGCTTCATGCGGCCCGGCGTGGTTTCCACGGTGACGCGCTTGTCCTTGCCGTTCTCGTCCAGCATCTCGAAGCGCGCACGGATCGGCGTGTGCAGCGTGACGATGTTGGCCGCCAGCGCATGCTCGATTTCCCCGATGTCGGAGTACATCCGCAGCTTCTTCTGGCCGGTCTTCTTGTCGACCTCGATGCCCTCTTCCTGAACGATGGAGAGGTAGTAGAGGCCGAGCACGATATCCTGCGACGGCACGATGATCGGCTTGCCGCTGGCGGGGGAGAGGATGTTGTTCGTGCTCATCATCAGCACGCGCGCTTCCAGCTGCGCTTCGAGCGACAGCGGGACGTGCACGGCCATCTGGTCGCCGTCGAAGTCGGCGTTGAACGCGGCGCAGACCAGCGGGTGCAGCTGGATGGCCTTGCCTTCGATCAGCTTCGGCTCGAACGCCTGGATGCCCAGGCGGTGGAGCGTCGGCGCGCGGTTGAGCAGCACCGGGTGCTCGCGGATGACCTCTTCGAGGACATCCCAGACTTCCGGGCGTTCCTTTTCCACCATGCGCCGCGACTGCTTCACGGTGCCAGAGAGACCCTTGGCGTCGAGGCGCGAGTAGATGAACGGCTTGAACAGTTCGAGCGCCATCTTCTTCGGCAGACCGCACTGGTGCAGCTTCAGCTCGGGACCGACGACGATCACCGAACGGCCCGAATAGTCGACGCGCTTGCCGAGCAAATTCTGGCGGAACCGGCCCTGTTTGCCCTTCAGCATGTCGGCGAGCGACTTCAGCGGACGCTTGTTGGCGCCGGTGATGACGCGGCCGCGACGGCCGTTGTCGAACAGTGCATCCACCGCTTCCTGCAGCATGCGCTTTTCGTTGCGGATGATGATGTCGGGCGCACGCAACTCGATCAGCCGCTTCAGGCGATTGTTGCGGTTGATCACGCGACGATAGAGGTCGTTCAGATCGGACGTGGCGAAGCGGCCACCATCGAGCGGCACGAGCGGACGCAGTTCCGGCGGGATCACCGGCACGACGGTGAGGATCATCCAGCTCGGCAGGTTGCCCGAACGTACGAACGCCTCGACGAGCTTCAGCCGCTTGGCGAGCTTCTTCGGCTTCAGTTCGGTGGTTGCTTCCGCGATTTCCTTGCGGAGTTGCTCGGCTTCCTTTTCCAGATCGAGCGCGTTCAGGAGTTCGCGCACGGCTTCCGCGCCGATGAGCGCCGTGAAGCCGTCCTCGCCGTAGTCGTCCTGCGCCTTCTGGTAGGCTTCCTCGGTCAGCAGTTCCTTGGCCTTGAGCGGCGTCAGGCCCGGCTCGATGACGATGTACTGCTCGAAGTAGAGCACCCGCTCGATGTCCTTGAGCGGCATGTCGAGCATGAGGCCGATGCGGCTCGGCAGCGACTTCAGGAACCAGATGTGCGCGACGGGCGCGGCGAGTTCGATGTGGCCCATGCGCTCGCGCCGCACGCGTTGCAACGTGACTTCGACGCCGCACTTTTCGCAGACGACGCCCTTGAACTTCATGCGCTTGTACTTGCCGCACAGGCACTCGTAGTCCTTGATCGGCCCGAAGATGCGCGCGCAGAAGAGGCCGTCACGTTCCGGCTTGAACGTGCGGTAGTTGATCGTCTCGGGCTTCTTGATCTCGCCGTACGACCACGACCGGATTTGCTCAGGGCTGGCGATCGCGATCTTGATCTGGTCGAAGGTCGGCGCCGGCGCCGGCGCGGCGAAGACGTTGGCGAGGTCGTTGTTCATCATGTTCATGCGGGATCATCTCCCTGACGCGACGGGTGCGGGCCCGCTTTGCCAGTATTGAAAGGGACGCTCCGGCGCTTCCGCCGGAGTACCAATTATTCCGCGGCCTTGTTGATGCGTCCGTCAGCCAGTTCGACGTTGAGGCTGAGCGAGCGCATTTCCTTCACGAGCACGTTGAAGCTTTCCGGAATGCCCGCTTCGAACGTGTCGTCGCCGCGAACGATGGCCTCGTAGACCTTCGTGCGACCCGCCACGTCGTCGGACTTCACGGTCAGCATTTCCTGCAGCGTGTAGGCGGCGCCGTACGCTTCCAGCGCCCACACCTCCATTTCGCCGAAGCGCTGGCCGCCGAACTGCGCCTTGCCGCCGAGCGGTTGCTGGGTGACCAGCGAGTACGGCCCGATGGAGCGCGCGTGGATCTTGTCGTCCACGAGGTGGTGCAGCTTCAACATGTAGATGTAGCCGACGGTGACCTGCCGCGTGAACGGCTCGCCCGTGAGCCCGTCGTAGAGCTGCACCTGGCCGTTCTCGGCGAGACCCGCCTGCTTCAGCATGATGCGGATGTCGGCATCCTTGGCGCCGTCGAACACCGGCGTCGCGATCGGAATGCCTTTTTCCAGGTTTTCCGCCAGCTCCACTGTGCCTTCGATCGTCGTCGGAAGCTCCGCGTCCTTGCCGTAGATTTCCTTCAGCTTGGCGTCGAGTTGCTTGCGCTCGCCGTCGCGCTGATAGATTTCCAGCGCGGCGGTCACCTGCTTGCCGAGGTTGGCGCAGGCCCAGCCGAGGTGGGTTTCCAGAATCTGGCCCACGTTCATCCGGCTCGGCACGCCGAGCGGATTGAGCACGACATCGACGTGCGTGCCGTCGAGCAGGAACGGCATGTCCTCGACCGGAACGATCTTGGAGATGACGCCCTTGTTGCCGTGACGGCCAGCCATCTTGTCGCCCGGTTGCAGCTTGCGCTTCACCGCGACGAACACCTTGACGACCTTCATCACGCCCGGCGGCAGTTCGTCACCGCGCTGCAGCTTGTCGACCTTGTCGGCGAAGCGGTCATCCAGACGCTTCTTGGCGTCGTCGTACTGCTTCTTCAGGCCTTCGATTTCCGTGTTGGCGGCGTCATCGTCGAGACCGATCTGCCACCACGCCCCACGGGTGCTGCTCTCGAACGTCGCATCCGTCACGGGGCCCTTCTTGAAGCCCTTGGGACCGGACACGGCGTTCTTGCCGCGCATGATTTCCTTCAGACGCGCGAAGATGTTGCGCTCCAGGATGGAGAGCTCGTCGTCGCGGTCCTTGGCCAGACGTTCGATTTCCTGACGTTCGATCTGCAGCGCGCGCTGGTCCTTGTCGACGCCGTGCCGGTTGAACACCCGCACTTCGACGACCGTGCCCTGCACGCCCGGCGGCAGCTTCAGCGACGTGTCGCGCACGTCAGAGGCCTTTTCGCCGAAGATGGCGCGCAGAAGCTTTTCTTCCGGCGTCATCGGGCTTTCGCCCTTCGGCGTCACCTTGCCAACGAGGATGTCGCCGGCCAGCACTTCGGCGCCGATCGCCACGATGCCCGCTTCGTCGAGGTTGCGGAGAGCTTCCTCGCCGACGTTGGGGATGTCGCGGGTGATTTCTTCCGGCCCGAGCTTGGTGTCGCGGGCGGCCACTTCGAACTCTTCGATGTGGATCGACGTGAACACGTCGTCCTTCACGATGCGCTCGGAGATGAGGATCGAGTCCTCGAAGTTGTAGCCGTTCCACGGCATGAACGCGACGAGCACGTTGCGGCCGAGGGCCAGTTCGCCGAGGTCCGTGGACGGGCCATCGGCGATGATGTCGCCTTCATGCACGATGTCGCCGACCTTCACGATCGGGCGCTGCGTGATGCAGGTGTTCTGGTTGGAGCGCTGGAACTTCAGCAGCCGGAAGATGTCGACGCCCGGCTTGGTGGTGTCGCTTTCATCCGTTGCACGCACGACGATCCGCTGGCTGTCCACCTGTTCGACGACGCCGGTGCGCTTGGCCGAGATCGCCGCGCCGGAATCCCGCGCCACGATGCCTTCCATGCCGGTGCCGACAAGCGGGGCATCCGCCTTCAGCAACGGCACGGCTTGACGCTGCATGTTGGAGCCCATCAGCGCGCGGTTGGCGTCATCGTTCTCGAGGAACGGAATGAGCGCCGCAGCGACGGACACAACCTGCTTCGGCGACACGTCGATGAAGTCGATCTTCTCGCGCTCGTGAAGCGTCGCATCGCCGTTGATGCGGGCCTGCACGAAGTCATCCGCCAGCGCGCCCTTGGAATCGAGCGCGGAGTTCGCTTGCGCGATCGCATAGCGCGGCTCTTCCATGGCGGAAAGATACACGATCTCCGCCATCGGCTTGCCGTTCTCGACCCGACGATACGGGCTTTCGATGAAGCCGTACTTGTTCACCCGCGCGTGCGTGGCGAGCGAGTTGATCAGGCCGATGTTCGGCCCTTCCGGGGTTTCGATCGGGCAGATGCGGCCGTAGTGCGTGGGGTGCACGTCGCGGACTTCAAAGCCCGCGCGTTCGCGCGTCAGACCACCCGGGCCCAGCGCCGAGAGACGCCGCGTGTGCGTGATCTCGGAGAGGGGATTGGTCTGGTCCATGAACTGGCTGAGCTGGCTGGAGCCGAAGAACTCCCGCACGGCGGCCGCCGCCGGCTTGGCGTTGATCAGGTCGTGCGGCATCACGGTCTCGATATCGACCGAGCTCATCCGCTCCTTGATGGCGCGCTCCATGCGGAGCAGGCCGACGCGGTACTGGTTCTCCATGAGTTCGCCGACCGAACGAACCCGGCGGTTGCCGAGGTTGTCGATGTCGTCGATTTCACCGCGACCGTCGCGCAGTTCGTGCAGCGTCTTCATCACCGCGATGATGTCTTCCGCACGCAGCGTGCGTTGCTCGTCGTCGGTGTCCATGCCGAGGCGCATGTTCATCTTCACGCGGCCGACCGCAGACAGGTCGTAACGTTCGCCATCGGAGAACAGGCCGCGGAACAGCGTTTCGCCGGTCTCGATCGTCGGCGGCTCGCCCGGGCGCATAACCCGGTAGATGTCGAACAGCGCCTGCTCGCGCGTCTCGTTCTTGTCGAGCGCGAGCGTGTTGCGCAGGTACGGACCGATAGTGACGTTGTCGATGTCGAGGACCGCAATCTCCTCGATGCCGGCATCGATCAGCGTGGCCACCATGGCTTCGTTGATGGCGTCGCCCGCTTCGCAGAAGATTTCACCGGTTTCGGCGTTGACCACGTCTTCCGCGAGGAACCGCTCGAACAGGTCTTCCGACGGCACCAGGATATCGACGAGGCCGTCTTCGGCCAGCTTGTTGGCGTTGCGGGCCGAGATCTTCTTGCCGCCTTCGGCCACGACCTTGCCAGTCTTGGCGTCGACGAGGTCGAAATTCGGCTTGGCGCCGCGCCAGCGCTCGGCGCGGAACCGCGTGGTCCAGCCCTTCGAGGTGCGACGGAAATCGATCTTGTCGTAGAACGTGTTGAGGATCGTCTCGCCGTCCATGCCGAGGGCATAGAGCAGCGTCGTCGCCGGCAGCTTGCGCTTCCTGTCGATGCGGACGAACAGGATGTCCTTGGCGTCGAATTCGAAGTCGAGCCAGGAGCCGCGATAGGGGATGACGCGGGCGGCAAACAGCAGCTTGCCCGACGCGTGGGTCTTGCCCTTGTCGTGGTCGAAGAAGACGCCCGGCGAACGGTGCATCTGGGAGACGATCACGCGCTCGGTGCCGTTCACGACGAACGTGCCCTTGTCGGTCCTCAGCGGCATGTCGCCGAGATAGACGTCCTGCTCCTTGATATCCTTGATCGACTTCGCGCCGGTTTCCTCGTCGGATTCGAACACGATCAGGCGCAGTTTCACCTTCAGCGGCGCGGCATAGGTCATGTCGCGCTGCTGGCATTCCTCGACGTCGAACTTCGGGTTCTCGAATTCGTACGAGACGTATTCGAGCAGCGCGCGCTCGGAGAAATCCTTGATCGGGAAGACAGAGCGGAACACCGCCTCGATGCCTTCGTCGCGCCGTTCCGATGATTTCACATCTTTTTGCAGGAACTGATCATAGGAGCTCTTCTGCACCTCGATCAGGTTTGGCATGGCTCCGGCTTCCGGAATCTTGCCGAATGATTTGCGAATCCGCTTCTTGCCCGTGAAAGACAGAGCCATAAGCTCTCCCCGTTGTCCGCATCCTGTCCGGCGCCGCCGTACCGTCAGGACGCGGCGCTACAGTCGCCGCCTCGCCTGCTTTTGATGTCCCACGCGGCTGGGACGATCCCGGGCTTTTTGCCCGGTCGGCGCTCCGCAAGCGAGGAGAGCGCCGGCGCGGACACACACATCCGCACGAGGTGCGCAAAACGCAAAGGCACGGACCGCGGGGTACGCGGCCCGGCCTCTGCGTCGTGCGTAATTCTTACTTCAGCTCGACCTTGGCGCCGGCCTTCTCAAGCTGGGCCTTGAACTTCTCGGCGTCAGCCTTGTTGACGCCTTCCTTCACGGCCTTCGGCGCGCCTTCCACCAGGTCCTTGGCTTCTTTCAGGCCGAGGTTGGTGATCGCGCGCACTTCCTTGATGACTTCGATCTTCTTGTCGCCGGCGCCGGTCAGCATGACGGTGAACTCCGTCTGCTCTTCCACTGCCGCTGCCGCGCCGCCGCCTGAGGGCGCAGCCGCCGCCACCACCGGAGCCGCGGCGCTGACGCCCCACTTCTCTTCAAGCAGCTTCGACAGCTCCGCCGCTTCAAGAACGGTCAGGCTGGACAGGTCATCGACGATTTTTTCAAGTTTCGACATTTAGGGCACCCCTTGGTTTTTTCAACGTCGCTATTGCGAAATGACAGTCTGGAAGCCCGCGCTCAGGCGGCTTCCTTGGTGGCGTATGCGTTGATGACGCGGGCGATTTGAGCGCCCGGCGCCTGGATGACGCCGGCGATCTTGGTCGCGGGAGCCTGGATGAGCCCCACGATCTTGCCGCGCAGCTCGTCCAGGGACGGCAGCGTGGCCAGCGCCTTCACGGCATTCTGGTCCAGAAGCGACGTGCCCATCAGCGCGCCGAGCAGGACGAACTTGTCCTTCTCCTTGGCGTAGGCCACAGCGACTTTCGTCGCCGAGATCGGATCCGGTGAGAACGCGATCGCCACGGGTCCCGTGAACAGGTGGGACACCGCCGCCGCCGGCGTACCGTCGAGGGCGATCTTCACGAGGCGATTTTTCACCACTTTGAGCCCCGCGCCCGCCTCACGAAGGCGCACGCGCAGCGACGTCATTTCCGCAACGGTCAAACCGGTGTAGTGGCTGACAACCACCACGCCAGACTTGGCGAAGATGCCTTTGATGGCCTCCACCGTCTGCGCTTTTTCAGCACGATCCATCGCGGTCTCCTGGCCCGACCGCGAGGCGGTCAGACCCGTTCCAGTGTGAGCGGCCAGCCAATCCGGACGCCACGGCCGCGCGATCAAGCGCACAGACCCGGCTCCTCAACTGATGCGAAGACCGGGCTTGTCCGCCGCTCACGCGACAGCCTGTCCCAGTGCCTCCGCCGCCGCCCACGCCCCACGTCCGCGCGTGGGGAGGGGTGAAAACTCAGCTCTGTCTCGTGCGGGCCCAAACGAATTAAGCCCCGCCTTTTCCCGGTTTGAGCCGGGTGACGGGGCGCCTGCAGTCTCGGACAAGACGAAAAAGCCGTTAACGGCCTTCCCGAACCGGTGCTTATGCAACGCCTCAGTCCTGGTTGCAAGGCATTATGCTGCAATTGCGTTGGGTAATCCGCGCTTATCCACCGGGTTCGCGCCCTGCCCCTGCAACCCTAGCCCAGCGTGGCCATGTCGATGACAAAACGGTAACGCACGTCGCTCCGTCCCATCCGCTCATAGGCGTCATTGATGCCCGCCATCGGGATGATTTCGATGTCGGACGCCACCCCGTTGGCCGCGCAAAAGTCGAGCATTTCCTGGGTCTCGGCGATCCCGCCGATGGGGGAGCCCGCGAGGCTGCGTCGCCCGCCAATCAGCGTGAACACCGCCGGGCCGGTGTTAGGTTTCTCCGGAGCGCCCACCAGGCACATGGTTCCGTTGCGCCGCAGCAGACGGGCGAACGGCTCCAGATCATGCGACGCCGCCACCGTGTTGAGGATGAAGTGGAAGCTGTTGGCATGCGGCTTCATCTGCGCGCGATCGGTGGAGACCACCACATCGTCAGCGCCCAGCGCCTTGGCCGCCTCCAC
>JANNVF010000560.1:0-2405 GCA_031414315.1 Hyphomonadaceae bacterium
CTGTTCGCGAGGGAGTTTCAGGTTTTCCTTGAGTCCTCGCCGCCACCCGGCGAACACCAGTCGATATCCGGGAGATTGAGGCAGGCCGCTCAGGCGCCTGCCGAGACCCCCGCCTCCTGACAAGTGCAAGGCCAAGACCGATGACCCTCGAAGAACTCAGCTACATCGGCCAGGCCGTGGACGCCGTCGCGATCCTCGTCTCGCTCGCGGCGGTCTACGGGCAAGTGCGCCAGACCAACAAGATCGCGCGCGCGGACCTGACGCACAGCGTCTGGCTGCAGGCCGGCCAAATGCAGCTCTCGCTCTACGACTCGCCGGAGAAGATGGAGCTGATGCACCGGGCGCTTTTTGCAATCGGCCCGATCAGCGAAGCCGAAAGGCTCCGGATGGACAGCGTGATCGCGATCGCCCTCGGCGTGCACGAGGCCGCGTTCAACATTCGACAGCGCGGGCTGATGGGCCCGGCGCTTACATGGGGCTCGAGGCGACGACAGGGCTCTATCTGCGCAGCCCGATTGTCCAGCGCTGGTGGGCACAACGCCGCAACGATGGCAGGGACCCCGACTTCGTTGCGCTGCTGGACGGGATGGTCGCGCAAATCAACGAGAGGCCGCCAGCGCGCACCGGGGGCTCCAAGGCACAAGCGGAGTGACGGCAGTCAATCGACAGCGCGATTCAGAAGGAGGCCATCACAATGGACAATGCCGAGATCGCCAAGGCGCTGTTCGCAGCGTTCGCCGCGCAGGACGATGCCGCCGTCCGCGCCCTGTGCGCACCGGGCCTGCGCGCGCGGCAGAACAATGGCGTGCCCATGAACCTGGACACGCTGCTGGGCTTCTCGAAAGCGGTGCACTCCGTCGTCAAGGACTTTCGCTACGAGGACGCCGTGCGCTCCGCCACTGCCGCCGGGTTCGTCGAGGAACATGTGCTCAGGGGCGCCCTTCCCGATGGCGCCACGATCGATCTCGCGCTGTGCGTCGTCGCCGACATCCGCGACGGCACGATCACCGACCTCAGGGAGTACTTCGACACCGCCGCAGCCGCCGGTCTGGTCGCCGCCTTGGGTTAGCAATCGGCCGGGAGATGCCCGGTTCGGCCCGGACGCCGTTCACCCCATCACCCGCACAACCGGGCTCGCGCCAGCGAGAACCTGGACCCCAGTGGTTCAGGCACTCAAGCCCGTTCCGCTTTGACCGGCCCCATGCGGTCCGGGTTCGGCCGGCGGCCGCTCCGACATGACGGAGATTTATGTCCTTTATATAGGCTATTTTTCCTAGTTATGCACTTGACACACAGGCCCGCCACCCCTAGATTGGGGACATGAGCAAAGACGCAGACCTTACCTCCCCGATTTTCACCAACGAAGACGCCGCGTGGGCGCACTACGAGAAGACAGTCTGGCCGGAAGGCCCGATCTGCCCGCATTGCGGCGTCGTGGGCGAAGCCGTCCGGGTTGAGGCCAAAGAGACCAAGCGCACCCGCACCATGAAGGACGGGACGCAGAAGGTCGTGAAGTGGTCGCGCCGCGGCCTGCACCGTTGCACCGCCTGCGGCGATCAATTCACCGCGACGGTCGGCACCGTCTTCGAGGACAGCCACATCCCCATGCACAAGTGGCTTATGGCGACGCACCTCATGGCAGCGTCGAAGATGGGGATGCCCGCCCTGCAACTTCAACGGATGCTCGGGATCGGCTCGTATCGCACGGCTTGGTTCATGGCTATGCGCATCCGGGAAGGCATGACTGACAACGGCGCTGACGGCCCGCTGGGCGGCGAAGGCAAGGTCGTGGAGGCCGACGAGACCTATTATGGCCGCGCCGAGGACCGCCCGCCGATCAAGCGTCGAAGCAACAGTCCCAAGTCCAAGATGCAACCGCATAAGGACCTGCGCCCGAAACGCCCGATCGTCGCGCTGGTAGAACGCGGCGGGAAGGTTCGCGCCTTCCATGTCGGCAACGCCACGAAGGAAGTCGTGGCGCGGATCGTGACGGAGAATGTCGATCCCGGTTCGCGCCTGCACACTGACGAAAGCCGCCTCTACACTGGCGCCGACCAACACCCGGCGACCCATGAGACGGTGAAGCACCGCGGGGGCGAGTACGCCCGCGACGACGTGAACACCAACAGCGTTGAAGGCTTCTTCGGCGGATTCAAGCGCAGCATGGCGACCTACACGCACTGCCGCGAAAAGTACCTTGGCCGGTACGTCCGCGAAGCGGAGTTCCGCTACAACACCCGTACGAAGCTCGGCTACAACGACAAGGATCGCGCCACGCTCGCGATCAGGGGCGCGGTTGGAAAGCGACTGACATTGCGACAGCCTAAAGGGCTCTAAGCCACCGCGAAGGTGGCGGGTCGGGATCGCGCGCCCGGACGGGTGGAACCCTTTTGAGCCTCGCTTGC
>JANNVF010000561.1:0-22751 GCA_031414315.1 Hyphomonadaceae bacterium
CGATCCGGTCGAGTTCCAACCCTATGGGTTGGCGCCGCGCATAGAGTTCGCGCTGCGTGATTGGCATTTCCTCGTCAAACAGCTCAGCGTCTTCAGTGAAACTGCAACTCTGGATTTCGGCGAGCGCCAGACGGTCTTTCACGCGCAGAAGATTGACTAGGGGCTTGACGCCAGTGATCGCTCTCTCGGTGTGGCTGAAGTAGCTTCCGGAGCTGTCGATCAGCACATAGTACGTCACGGTCGGCACGCTGAAGGAGATGGCGTTTTGGCCGCTGCAGCGTTGCATATCGCTACAGGAAATCAACGCGACGCTGGCAAGCGCCGGGATAAGTGCGCGCGGCAGGGCCATCAGCTAGCTTCGCTTGAACAGCTTTGGCGCTACGGCCTCAAGAATGGGTCGGAGGCCTTTGAAAAAAACATCGACCGGCTTGGTGACTAGCTCCCACAATGCCTTCGTTCCATCCACGGCGCCGCCAACAACCTTCTCAATCGCAAAAAATATGGTCTCCGGAACCCACACAACCACCGCGCCAATGCGACGAAACAGGATCGCGGCAGTCTGGAGTACGGCCTCGACAGGGAGCACGGCTGCCATGACCGCCCACGGCAACAAGAATCCAAGCGCCGCCTGCACCCACATCGGCATCTGGTCGAGGCGTCCCTGCACGCCTCCCTCGGCTGGCCCAACGACGGCCTGCACCGCCCCGGTGGCGACGCGACGCGTGTTCGCGTCGAGTTGGATGAGGTCGTCCCTGAAGATCGCAAGGCCTGCTTCCGACAGGGCGAGAGTGAGCATGGCGAGGAAACCCACAACCATAAGTGGCCAGTTCTTCTGCGAACTGTCACGTCTGATCGGCACCAGATCAGAGGCGCCCATCGCGTACAGAAAGATTACGCCGGCGACGAATTCAAGCGCGAGAATCGCAATAGCCGCCGCCATCGCAAGCGGGTACCCAAAAACCTCGCCAGTCGGGACGATGTCTTGAAGAGGGCGCAGGATCAAACTGAAGTTCAGTAGCACCAGGAGCAAGACTGCGCCGAGAAACAGCGCCGAACCCAGCAGGCTGGTCAGCACGCCTTGGCCGCGTCGCTTGGTAAAATCCTGCTCAAGTTGGGTCGCATTCTTCGACCAATCATCCCGAAACTTCTTCAGGGTCCTTTGGGATGGCTGCGAAACATTATCGACGAAGGATTTTGTCCCGGTCAGAAGCGATCCAATCGGCTCCTTGATCAAATAGAGCGCTACGATCGCGATCCCCATCGATATGAAGGGATGCTGCCGGCTGAATTCCAGGATCGCGTCCCAGTAAATCGAAAGAATATCAGTTTCCATCGCACCCGCCTCAACGATGACCAGAGCACTCTGGCATGACGGGAAGTTCACGGAAAGGGTTAAGTTGACTATGTTGTCGGGCGCCAGCTATTTGCCGCCAACGGTGCTACCGCCAACTCATTTCCACGAACGAAGTCTTGCGGGACCGGAAATTCTCGCTGCCGCGCCTCAACCGTATCCGACTTCAGCGCCGCGATATGCAGCGTCGAGATCGAACAATGCGCCCAGCATCAGGTCGTAAGCCTCGGGTTCTAGCCTGTCGAATCCGCTCGATGGGGTCAGTGTGACTTCGCCGAACTTCGGTCCCTCGGGCAGATCGTAGAAGTCGATGCGCGCGTAGGCGAAGTTCTGGCCCAAGGCCTCCGCAGCGTCGCGCATCGCCAGAAAATGCTGTGGCTGCGGCACGTCACTGGTCGGCTGCGGCAGACCCGCGTGCGTCACGCTGCGGCGGGTCCAGTCCCTGTCGAACGCTGCGACCTTGCGCCCGATCGACCGCTCCACCGTAATGGTCACGTTCTCGACGCGGCCGGCGAACACCCAGAACTTGTAGTCTGGCGGAGATGCTGCGCTGTCGCCGATACGGGGCTCCACAAGGAGTTGGGGTGCAATCCCCGCGTACTGCCGCTCCAGCAGGTGCGGATGCCAGCGCTGCAGCAGCCATTGCGCGCAGGTTCTTTCGATCGCCGGCCAGTCCTTGTCGGCGTCACTATCGACGTGGATGTTCCAGCCGCTGGCGTGGTTGGCCTTGATCAGATACGGCGTCGGCCATGTGCGTTCGGCGCGCGGCGGCAACGCGGCGCCATGCCAGAGCGTGGGAACGATCCAGTCATCGCCGAGGAGGCCGGCGACGCGTTCCTTGGCCAGCACCTTGTCGACCCAGTCGCTGTGGCGTTCGAGCCCTCCACGCAGTTTCAGCACCTGCAGCTTTTCGGTGAATCGGCGGGGATGGCGTAGGTTTGCAAAGCGGTGATGCGCGCGCAGGTACTGAACCTGAAGGCTCATCTCATTCGGCAACAAGCGCAGTATGCCGGTGATGGCGCGGCGCTTGGCGTCGGCGAGCGCCGCGCGGTTGAACAGGGACCCCATCCAGCCAGCCTAGGCAGTCGTCACGTCCAGCAGCGCGCCAACGCGGACATCCCAGTCGTCGGGGGCGTACGGCATGAGTCCGCTGGCGGGAGTGAAGGTCATCTCGCCGAAGCGGGGGCCTTCAGGCAGGTCGTAGAAGTCAACCCGCACGAACGGGAACGGCTTGGCGAGCAACTCGGCGGCGGCGAGCATTTCGGCAAAGTGCGGCGGCTGTTCCAGTCGCGCGGTCTCGGCCGGAATGTGATCCACGGAGAACGGCAGCAAGTTCCAGTCGCGATCGAACATCGCGATCTTGGTGCCTTGCAGGCGGTCGGTGGAGACGCCGATCTGCTCCACGCGACCGTTGAAGACGCGGAACTTGTAGTCGTACGGGATCACCTCGGCGGTCCCGCCAAGGCGCGGCTCCACCAGGATCTGCGGCTTGACGGCGTCGTACTGGCGCTCGCGCAAATGCGGATGCCAACGCTGCTTCATCCAGTCAGCGCACATCGCCTCGATCTTCGGCCAATCCTTGTCGGCGTCGGTGACGACGTGATGGAACCAGCCGCTGCCGTGGTTGGCCTTGATCAGATACGGCGTTGGCCAGGTGCGTTCTTCCGCCGGCGGCAGCTCCGTGCCGTGCCACAGGGTCGGTGTGATCCAGCTGTCGCCGAGGATCGCGGCGACGCGCTCCTTGGCGATGACCTTGTCGACCCAGTCGCTGTACGCCTCGAGTCCGCCGCGCAGCTTCAGCACCTGCAGTTTTTCAGTGAAGCGCTGCGGGTTCCTGAGATCGGCAAAACGGCCGAACGCGCGGAGGTACTGGAGTTGAAGGCTCGCCTCGTCCGGAAACACGCCCAGCACGGCGTTAATGGCTTTTCGCTTGGCGACCTTCAGGGCCTGGCGAAAACGGGACGGTCTCTTGGCGTGCGTCATTCTGCCCACCAAGCAAAAATCGTCCCACGCCCGACGCGGGAATTTGTGATGACGATCAGGCCTGCTGGCGCGAAGGCAGATCGAGCAGCGCGCCACTGATGAAATCGCGCTCGTCCGGCGCCAACGGCAGGTGGCCGCTGCCCGGCGTCAGCGTGATTTCGCCAAAGCGGGGCCCATCGGGCAGGTCGTAGAAGTCCACCCGCGCGTAGGTGAAGTGCCTGCCCAGCACCTCCGCGCCCTTGATCATCTCGGCAAAGTGCGGCGGCCGCTCCGGCACGAAGGCCGCCTCCGGCGTGTTGTCGATGGTGAACGGCAACTGTTTCCAGTCCCGGTCCATCACCACGAGCTTGGTGCCCTGCAGGCGATCGATGGAAATGCCGACGTACTCGATACGCCCGTTGAAGACGTGGAACTTGTAGTCGTATGGCAGCACGTCGGTCGTGCCACCAAGGCGCGGCTCCACCAGCAACTGCGGCGCGATCCTGTCGTACTGGTGCTCCAGCAGGTGGGGATGCCAGCGCTGGCGGAGCCAGTCTTCGCACTTCGCCTCGATCGCCGGCCAGTCCTTGTCGGCGTCGGTGATCACGTGGTGATACCAGCCGCTGCCGTGGTTGGCCTTGATCAGATACGGCGTCGGCCACGTTCGCTCGGCGCGCGGTGGCAGCGTTGTACCATGCCAGAGCGTCGGAGTGATCCATTTCGCGCCGAGCAAGGCTGCGACGCGCTCCTTGGCGATCACCTTGTCGATCCAGTCGCTGTGCGCTTCCAACCCGCCGTGGAGCTTGATCCACTGCAGCTTCTCGGTGAACCGCTGCGGGGCCTTCAGGTTCGCAAAACGGCCGAAAGCCCGCCAGTACTGGAGCTGGATGCTCGCTTCTTCCGGCAACGCGCGCAGAACGCCGTTAATTGTCTCGCGCTTAACGGCGGCCAGCGCCTTGCGCAGCCGGGACTTGGGCTTGGACGGTTCCATCGCCGCGTCCTAGCAAGGATCGATCCGCCTTGCCTATCGCCGACCGGACAGGTTCAGCGCGTAGACCCGGCATGCCGACGCCAGCAGCCGGTCGGGCGCGCTGGACGCCCGGTCCTGGTCGATCGCCGCGATCAGCAGCGCCAGTGTCTTGCCCTCGGCGCGCGCGATTCCCTCAAGGGCGGCCCAGAATTCCGGCTCCAGCGCCACCGACGTGCGGTGCCCCTCGATCATCAGCGAGCGTTTCAGCAGTCCGGGCATTGTCAGCAGCACACATCTGGAGCCAGGGGGCGAGTAGCGGTAGCGTCGGCCCGCCTGCCTGACGAACAACGAATGGATGACCGCCGCAATGGCGCCTGACCCACACGCCGCGATCAAGCCGCCGCAGATCCGTCGCGACGAGCGGCTGGCGCTTGGCATCGTGTTCGGCGCGGTGGGGGCAGCGGCGTTCGCCAGCCTCTTTGTCGCGCTGTCACCGACGGTGATCCCGAAAGGCGTGCTGGCCCCACCACGGGTGATCCCCGAGGCGCACCGCGCCGATCTTACCATCGACGTGGAGGCCGCCATCACCACCGCGCGCGCCGCCGCCGTGCGCGCCGACGCCGCCGCCGCCGAAGCCGAGGGGCTGGTCGCGCGCGCCCGCGCTGGGCGCGGTCGTGCGGGCGTCACTTATGCAAGGCTCACGCTGCCGGACGGCAAGGCCTACGAAGGCGAAGCCAACAATGGCGCGCCGGAAGGAATCGGCGTCATGCGCGGCGGCGTTATCGCGTTCGCGGCGGGATTTTTCGTCGGCGGCGTACGCAGCGGGCCAGGCGCCGATTGCGCGCAGGCCGATTGCACGGGCGCGAGCTATTTCGGTGACTTCCGCGCCAACGCGCCGACGGGCTCCGCGCGGGTGACGTTCCCGGACGGCGCGGTCTATCGCGGCGACGTGCGTGACGGCGCACCCGACGGCTTCGGTGAGCTGACGCGGCCTGATGGATCGACGTACGCCGGCGCGTTCACCGCCGGCCGTCGCGATGGCCATGGCGCCGACACGTCGGCGGCGGGCGTCACACAGCGCGGTTTCTGGACCGCCGATCAGCTGTCGGAACCACTGCCATCGTGATCCCTGTCACGCCTTCTTGATTCAAGCTGGTGCGCATCGAGATCGCGCGCGGCTTTCTCCTTGCGCGCGCGCGTCAGCGACTTGTCGGTTTTCGTCGCGCCGTGTTTCGCACGGTTGGCTTGTGCTGCATCCTGTTGGGCCACGCGGTCGCGGTCCTTTCGCGCGCGGCGCAGGTTGACGATGTCGGCTTTGGGTTTGTCTACCATGCCGGATCCTTCGGGCCTTCCTTCACCCGCGCGCGCGGCGGCTCAGGCGTGAGCCCCAGTTCGGCCAGCACGTAGGCGCGCGCCTCGTCGAGATTAGGCGCGGGTGGGCGCGTGGGCGCGTCGGTGAAGCCCGATATCTTGATCGCGTTGCCGGACATCTTCAGCTTGCCCATCTCGGCGTCGTCCACTTCCACGAACATGTTGCGGGCAATGAGCTGGGGATCCTTCACCACCGCCGCCATGTCCTGCACCGGCGCGCAGGGCACACCGGCGCCCTGCAGCAAGACAACCCACTCGCTGGCGGCGCGCGGCGCCAGCGCCTTCTCGATCTCGACCTTGAGCGCGACGTGGTTGGCATAGCGTCCGAACAGCGAGCTGTAGTTGGTGTCGGTGGTGAAGTCCGGCCGGCCGATCGCCGTGGCGAACAGTGAAAACAGCTTGTCGTTGGCGCAGGCGATGGCGATCGGCGCATCCTGCGCGGCGAAGACGTCGAACGGGGTGATGATGGCGTGGCGCGACCCGGTCGGGCCTTGCGTGTCACCGGAGGCGAACTGGCGCACCAGCGCGCTTTCCAGCAGCATGGTCTGGCAATCGAGCATGGCGATGTCGACGAGGCGGCCTTCGCCCGTCGCGTGCCGATCGTAGAGCGCCGCCACGACGCCCAGCGCCGCGAACAAGCCAGCGCCCAGATCGCCCAGCGAAATGCCGAGCCGGACGCCCGGCCCGCCCTCCGGTCCGTTGATCGAGATCATCCCGCCCAGCGCCTGCACGACGAGATCGTAGGCCGGCAGGTCGCGGTACGGGCCGGTCTGTCCGAAGCCGGAGATGGCTGCGTAGATCAGCGACGGATGGCGCGCGTGCACTTCCGTCCAGCCGAGGCCGAGGCGCTCCATCGCGCCGGGCCGGAAGTTCTCTACCAGCACATCGGCCTTCGCGAGCAGCGCGTCGAACACCGCGCGGTCGTTCTCGACGCGCAGGTCGAGCGCGATCGAGCGCTTGCCGCGATTGATGCTGGCGAAATAGACGCTCTCGCCGTTCACGAAAGGCGGAAACGCCCGCGTGTCGTCGCCGTGGCCGGGCTGCTCGACCTTCAGCACTTCCGCGCCCAGCTCCCACAGCAGCGTGGTGCAATAGGGGCCGGCCAGCACCCGCGAAAGATCGAGCACGCGGATACCGTGCAGCGGGCCACGGGGCGGGAGATTGTTTTCCGTCATTGGCGTCCGAACTTGGAATAGGTCTCGTTTGCCGCAAGGATCACATGATCCTCCACCCCGTTCTCGCGATCGACGTTCGCCACGGCGTATTCGGGCGACGTCATCATGGAGAGGAAGGCGGCGCGTGACGGATAGTGGGCGATCGCCACCCAGTCCCAGCGGCCCTCGCCCAGACTGCCAAGCGCCGCCCCCTCCACCCGTCCGGCCCAAAGCACGGTGCCGCCCACCCGTTTCAGGAGCGGCATGTCGGCCTTGCTGTAGCGCACGTAGGCGTCGAAGCCCGAGCCGTTCCCATCCCGCGCCTGCTGCCGGAAGCGCATGAGGTTCACCATCACCACGGGGCCGTCGTCGGGCAGACTTCGCACGAAGGCGCCGTTGAGGGACGCGGGTCCATCGGTCATGGCGAGGTTCTCCCTGCGGCGCCCGTTGGCGCCGGCCTCGATACGCGACATAGCACGACCATGAGCGAACGCATTCTCATCGTCGGCGCCGGGATCGCCGGCCTCTGCGCGGTCATGGCGCTGAGCGGAAAGGGCCGCGTCGTCACGGTGCTCGACCGCGACCCGCCGCCGCCCGATCTCGATCCGGACGCCGCGTTCGAGCACTGGCAGCGGCGCGGCGTCACGCAGCTGCGCCACAGTCACGTGTTCCTCGGGCGGCTGATCTCGATGCTGCGCAATCGCCAGCCGAAGCTGTGGGCAGCGTTGTTGGATGCCGGCGCGCGGGAGTTCACGTTCGGGGATTCGCTGCCCCCCGCGCTTCGCGACCAATACAGTTACGTTGATGGCGACGAGGACCTCTCGTTCCTGTTCAGCCGCCGCAGCACGCTCGAACTCATCATGCGCCGGGTCGCCGCGGACGCGCCGGGCGTGACGTTCGTCACCAACGCATTCGCCAGTGGTATCGAAACGACGCAGCGCGAAGGCGCGCTCGTCGTCACCGGCGTTTGCGGCACGCTCGGCGATGTGGAGACGACATGGAGCGCCGACGTGGTGATTGACGCCAGCGGCCGCACCTCGCAGTTTCCCGACTGGCTCGCCGCTGCGGGCGTGACAATCGCAGAGGAAGCGAGCCCCGCCGGCATTCTCTACTTCACGCGGCACTATCGGTTGCATGACGGCGCCGACGAACCGTTGCGCGGAACAGCGCCCGGCGCGGGCGATCTGGGCTATCTCAAGTACGGCGTTTTCGCCGCCGACAACCGGCATTTTTCCGTGACGCTGGCGTGCCCGGAAATCGAGACCGACCTGCGCGTGGCGCTGGTGCGCCCCGAGGTGTTCGACGCCGCGTGCGCGCTGATGCCCGGCACGGCGGTCTGGACAGATCCCGCCCGCGCGGCGCCCGCGAGCAAGGTGTTCGCCATGGGCGCGCTGAAGAACGCCTGGCGCAGGTTCGTCGTGGACGGTGCGCCGGTTGTGCGCAACTTCTATCCGATCGGCGACGCTTGCCTGCGCACCAACCCGCTCTACGGGCGTGGCTGTTCGACCGGCGCCATGCAGGCGTTCATCCTCGGCGACGTGTTTGATGAGATCGCTGATCCGGGCGCGCGGATGGTGGAGATCGACAGGCGCACGCGCGCGGAGATCCGTCCGTTCTTCGATGCGATGGTGCGGCAGGACCAGCAGGCCATCAAGCGCGCAGAGCGGGAGCGCCAAACCGTGCAGCGCAAGCCGCGCTGGCGCGCGCGGCTGACGCAGAGCTTCATCGAGGACGGCATCGGGCCGGCGTCGCGCGGCGATCTCGTCGTGCTGCGCGCGTTGATGCGGCCGTTCCATATGCTGGAAAACCCGACGGCGTGGACGACGCGTCTCGACGTGATGGCGCGGATCCTGAAGGCGTGGATGACAGCGAAATCGCTGAAATCCTATCCGCCGAAACTCGGCCCCGGCCGCGCGGACATGCTGGCGGCGCTGGGCGTCGCCGAAGGCGCGCGCGTCACCACAGGTTGAGCTGCTCGCCCGACTTCGGCGGCCGGCGGAATTGCGAAACATCGAGCGCGAAGCGCATGCGGTTGAGACCGAGCTTCGCGCACGCGCGGCGAAAACGCGCGGCGATCAGCGCTGCGAACGGCCCGGTCCCGGTCTGCCGCGCGTTCCAGCGGGAATCGTAATTCTTGCCGCCGCGCATCTGGCGCATCACCGACATCACGTGGGCCGCGCGATCCGGATAGTGCTGCGCGAGCCATTGCGCGAACAGATCGGCGATCTCCAGCGGCAGGCGCAGCACCACGTAACCGGCTTCCTTCGCGCCGGCTGCGGCGGCGGCTTCCAGCAGCGCCTCCAGTTCGTGATCGTTGAGCGCGGGGATGACCGGCGCGGTCATCGCCACCACCGGCACGCCGGCGCGGGTGAGGTCGCGGATCACTTCGATGCGCCGGTGGGGCGCGGCCGCGCGGGGCTCCATGCGCCGCGACAGTTTGTTGTCGAGCGAGGTGAGCGACACCGCCACGCGGGCAAGTCCGAGCGCGGCCATCGGCGCCAGGATGTCGAGATCGCGCAGCACGAGCTGCGATTTCGTCACGAGGCCGACGGGGTGGTTGTGCCGTTGCAGCACTTCCAGCAGCGCGCGGGTGATTTTATGCTCGCGTTCGATCGGCTGGTAGATGTCGGTGACGCCGCCGAGCACGATGGTGGTGGGCTTGTAGTTCGGCGCCGAGAGTTCCTTCTCCAGCAATTCCGCCGCGTTGGTCTTGGCAAACAGCCGGCTTTCAAAGTCGAGGCCGGGGGAGAGGCCTACATAGGCGTGGTTCGGGCGGGCGTAGCAGTAGATGCAGCCATGCTCGCAGCCGCGATACGGGTTGATCGATTGGTCGAACGAGATGTCGGGGCTGGTGTTGCGGCTGATGATCGTCCGCGCGGTCTCGATGGTGACGATGGTGTCGAGCTTTTCCGGCGCCGCGTCTTCCGCGGTCGCACCCGCCCAGCCGTCGTCGAACGCCTCGCGGCGTTCGCGCTCGAAGCGCCCGGACGCGTTGGTGATCGCGCCGCGTCCCTTTCTGGCAGGCGGTTGCATGGGCGCACCTTATCGCCCGAATAAGAACAAAACAAGAACAAATGGATGATCGAATGTTTAGGAGAACGCGAGATCTCGGTCGCGGGGCCGGAAACGCAAACCGGCGTCAACGTAGATCGTCTGGCCGGTGATCACCGGCGCCTCCAGCAGAAACAGCACCGCGCCGGCGATGTCGTCGGGCGTCGCGCCGCGCAGGAGCGGCGTCTGTACGTGCAGGCGCTGGAAATCGGCGTCCGCCTGGCCGGGCGCGGGCAATACGAAACCGGGCGCCACCGCATTCACGCGCACCTTTGGTGCGAGTGCTCGCGCCAGCAGCTCCGTTGCGCCGGCGAGGGCGTACTTCGACAGCGTGTAGGCGAAGTGATCGGGGTAGGGCTGCGCCAGTTTGAAATCGAGGAAGTTGACGATCGCGCCGTGCGCGTCTGCGGGCAGCGCGGCGGCGAATGCCTTAGCGAGCAGCGCGGGCGCGAGCGCATTGATGTGCATGTGCCCGTCGAATGCTTCGGCGGTGAAGGTCTCGACGACATCGTGCTCGAAGATCGCCGCGCAATTGACCAGCGCCTCGATCGGTGCGTCGGCGGCATTCGCCGCGCGCACGACCAGCTCTTCGGCGGCGGTGGCATCGGAAAGATCGGCGTCGATGGCGACGGCCTTGGCGCCATGCGCGATGAGTTCGGCAGCCACGGAATTGGCTGATGCGGAAGAAGAATTGTAATGCACCGCCACGTTCCAGCCGTTCGCGCCAAGATGCAACGCGACGGCGCGACCGAGGCGCTGCCCGGCGCCAGTGACCAGCGCCCAGTTCCGCGCGGCGCTCATGACGCGGGCCCCGCGATCGCCAGTTCGTGGCGGCGGCTCTCCGGGTCGGCGTGTCGCGTCAGCGTCACCGACACCATCGCGGGCGCCGGCAGCACGGACGGCTTCTTCACCGTCACGGTCACCGTCTCGATCCGCGCCGACAGCGATAGCGCGTGCGTCGCGACGCGATCAGCCACGGTCTCGATGAGGTGCAGCGCGCCTTCCGCCGGAAGCGCAGCCTGCAGGAAGCCGATGATCGCATCGTAGTCGATCGTGTCGGCGAGACGGTCGCTGGACGGCGCGGCGGGGTCGCGAATCTTCAACAGCACGGAGATCAGCACGCCTTGCGGCACGCGCTGCTCTGTGTCGCTGACGCCGAGCGCCAGCGTCACGGGCACGTCGGAAAGGACGATGGTCTGGATGTCGGACATGGGGTTCCTTAGCAGCGCCCATCGTGGGCCGCGAGCGGGGCGGAAAAGCGACCTTGTTGTCATGTCCGATTCCGGCGAGACGGACCGGCCGAACAGGCCCATATTGAGCCCATGATCGCATCGCCCGACCTCCACGCGGACCGCACCGCCATCTGGCACGCCGCCGCCGAAGCCCGCGACGCCCGGTTCGACGGGGTGTTCTACACCGGCGTCACCTCCACCGGCATCTACTGCCGCTGCGTGTGTCCGGCGCGGATGCCCAAGCGCGCTAACCGCCGCTATTTCCCGTCCGCCGCCGCTGCCGAGAAGGCGGGCTTCCGCCCTTGCCTTGTCTGCCGGCCCGAGAAGGCGCCGGGGGCTGCCCCCATCGACCAGAAACAGCGGCTCGCCGCCCAGGCGCTGGCGCGGATCGAGGCCGGGGCGCTGGAAGAGCAAGGCCTCGACGATCTCGCCCGCGATCTCGGCGTCACCGGGCGCCACCTGCGCCGCGCGACGGCGGACGTATTCGGCGCCTCGCCGATTGATCTGGCCCAGACGCACCGGCTGCTCACCGCCAAGCGCCTGCTCACCGAAACGCGCCTGCCGGTGACAGAGATCGCGTTCGCCAGCGGCTTCCAGAGTGTGCGGCGCTTCAATGCGCTGTTCCTCGAACGCTACGGCTTTCCGCCGTCGCGCCTGCGCCTCAAACGCACCGAAGCGCGCGAACCGACGCTGACGCTCGATCTCGTCGCGCGCGGAACGTTCGATCCAGCCAACAACTTTGCGTTCCTCGCCTCGCGCGCCATGCTCGGCGTCGAGATCGCCGATGCAAAAAGCTACACGCGGACACTGAAGATCGGCGCGCACGCGGGCTGGATTTCCATCAAGCCGAGTACGCGCGGGATCGCGCTGACGCTGTCGCACGATCTGTCGCCGGCGTTGCGGCCGCTGGTGTCCGCCGTGCGCGGCGCGTTCGATCTGGATTGCGATGTGACGGCGATAGACGCCGCGCTCGGCGCCGATCCGGCGCTGAACATTGCGTCGGAAGCCGGCGTGCGTATTCCGGGCGGGCTCGATCCGTTCGAGATGGCGGTGCGCGCGGTGCTGGGCCAGCAGGTGACGGTGGGCGCCGGGCGCAAGCTCGCGCAGAAGGTCGTCGATATGTACGGATCGCCGATTGTTACTGGCGTGGCGGGGCTCGATCGATTGTTCCCGACGCCGGCGCAGATCGCCGCCGCCGATCCTGCCGACATCGCGAAACTCGGCATGCCGCTCTCGCGCGCGCAGACGCTGCAACGCGTCGGCGCGGCGGTGGCGGAAGGGCGCGTGCAGCTCGCGCGCGGCGCAGTGGCGGCGGGGCGTGAAGGCCTGCTGGCCATTCCCGGCATCGGGCCGTGGACGGTGGAGTACGTCGCGCTGCGCGGCCTCGGCGATCCCGACGCGTTTCCCGCTGGCGACAGCGCCATTCGCGGTGCGCTCGGCTTGAAGGAGCGTGTGGAAGAGCACGCCGAGCAATGGCGCCCGTGGCGCGCCTATGCCGCCGTGCGGCTGTGGCGCCGGCACGCGCGCATCACCGACAAGACACAACAATCAACGAAGGAAGAAACACGATGATCGCCGTCGCCATCCACGAAAGTCCTGGCGGACCGCTGACGCTCACGTCGGACGGAACCTCGCTCACCGGCATCTATTTTCACAAGCAACGTCACGGCACGGCGCCCGAAGGGCCGCTCGGCAGCGACAGGATCATCGACGCAACGAGGAAGCAGCTTGACAGCTATTTCGCCGGCAAGCGCAAGACGTTCGACGTGCCGCTTGCGCCGCACGGCACCGCATTCCAGACCCGCGTGTGGTCGGCGCTGACGAAAATCCCGTTTGGCGAAACGAAAAGCTACGGCGCGATTGCGTTGACTATCGGTTCGCCGAAGGCCGTACGCGCCGTCGGCGCCGCCAATGGCAGGAACCCGATCCCGATCATCATCCCGTGCCACCGCGTGATCGGCGCCAATGGATCGCTCACCGGCTTCGGCGGCGGCATGGCGTGGAAGGAACTCCTGCTAGATCTCGAAAAGGGCGCGCTGTTTCCGGCCGGGCGGTGATGCGCACCTTTCCGTTCGTCACGCTCGACGTCTTCACTGATCGTCAGTTCGGCGGCAATCCGCTCGCGGTCATCACCGACGCGCGGGGTCTCAGCGACGTCGAGATGCAGGCGCTGGCGGCGGAGTTCAACTATAGCGAAAGCACCTTTGTGCTGCCGCCGGACAGCCCGGCGCACACGGCGAAGGTGCGCATCTTCAACCGCACGCACGAGATGCCGTTCGCGGGCCATCCCAATGTCGGCACGGGTTTCGTTCTGGCGCAGCAGGGTGGTAGCGATCTGCTGATCTTCGAGGAGATGGCCGGCATTGTCGACGTGCATGTGGAGCGGGATGCAAGCGGCGCCGTGATCGGCGCGCGGATCGACGCGCCGCAAGCGTTGTCGCTGGGGCCGCAGCTTCCGCTCGCCGCCGTGGCGATGTGTGTGGGACTCAGCGAAGCCGACATTGTCACGCGCACGCACGCGCCACGCGTGGCGTCGGTCGGCGTGACGTTCGCGCTGGTGGAAGTTGCGCCGGACGCGTTGGCGCGCGCAGCGCCAGCGATCGCCGCATTCCGCAAGCTCCTCGCCGCGGAGCCGGAGCTCAACGGGCGCCTCTCGATGCTCCTCTACGCTCACGATGGCGCGGGTCGTTTGCGGGCGCGCATGTTCGCGCCGATTGCGGGCACGCACGAGGATGCGGCCACTGGCAGCGCCAACGCCGCGCTCGCGGCGTGGCTCGCGTCGCTGGAAGATCGTGACGCGCTGAAACTGACCGTGCTGCAGGGCGTCGAGATGGGCCGGCCAAGCACGCTCCATGTGACGGGATACCGCGCGGCGGACGGCTATCGCGCGCGTGGGCGGCACGTGTGTGGCAGTTTCGCGCGGCGAGATCACGTTGCGCTAGCGCGCGCCGATCAGCGCTGTCCGTTCTTCTCCGCTCAGCGCGCGCCACTTTCCTTCCGGCAACGTGCCCAGGATCAACGGGCCGATGCGCACGCGGAAGAGATCGACCACCAGCAGATCCACCGCCTCGCACATACGCCGAATCTGACGGTTGCGGCCTTCGTGCAAGACGAAGCGCAGCGTGGTGTCGCCCTCGTGCGTCACCTGCGCGGGTTTGAGTTCGCGGCCATCGAGATGCAGGCCGTGGCGCAGCAGCCGGAGTTTCCTGTCGGTCACAGCGCCGGTGACGCGCACTTCGTATTCCTTGTCGAGCGTGGAGTCCGGGCCGATCAGCGCTTTCGCGAGCACGCCGTCTTCCGACAGGATCAGCAGGCCGCGCGAGTCCATGTCGAGCCGGCCGAGTGGCGGCAGGCTGCGCGTTGCTTCCGGGATCGGCGCCTCATCCCCCCACAGGTTCGCGCGCGTCAGCAGGCGTGCGGCAGGAACTTGTCCGCGCTCCGGCTGTGCGGAGACGACACCCACCGGCTTGTGGATCACGACGCTGACTTGCGCGGCGCCGGTGTCGGACAGAACCAGCGTCTGCCCCGCGACGATCTTGTGACCTGGGTCGGCCACCACCGCGCCGTCAATGCGCACAAGACCCTGCGCGATCAGCGCCTCGGCCTCGCGGCGTGAGCACATGCCCGACTGCGCGAGCCATTTGTTGATCCGCTGCGGTTCGGCGCCGTCGTAGGTTTTCGTCCAGACCATGGGTGCTTGAAGGGGCGCCTGTCAGCGGGCGGCGAGCCGGAACTGCACGCGACCCCCGTCGTCGGCCGCCACCACGCCCGCATCGAGCGCGGTGCGCCAGGCCTGGGCAAAATAGTCCTGCACGGCGGCGGGCGCCGACTTCTCGCCGAGCGCGATGCGGCCCTGCCAGACGGTCACGCCATCGCGGACAAGGAGGACTTCGCGTTCCATGCTCGCCTCCTACACGAAACCCGCGTGACACACACCCCGTCGGCGCGCGAAAAGGGCGCGAGCCATCCACGGAGTTCCCATGTCCTTCCTCTCCCTCGAAAAAGCCGGCCCGATTGTCACAATCACCATCGAGCGCCCAGACGTGATGAACGCGCTGGGCGAGGACGGCGACGGGGCGGCGTTCGAGGCGGTCTGCGCCGAGATCGCGTCGGACAGGCGCATCGCCTGCGCGATCCTGACCGGACGGGGCCGCGCGTTCTCCGCCGGCGGCAACATCAAGGCGATGGCCGATCGGGGCGGGGCATTCTCCGGCGCGCCGCACGCCATCCGCGATCGCTACCGGGGCAACATCCACCGCATCGCCCGCGCGCTGCACACCATGGAGACGCCGCTGATCGCGGCGGTGAACGGCGCGGCCATCGGGCTCGGCTGCGACGTGGCGTGCATGGCCGACATCCGGATCGCTGCGGACCACGCGAAGTTCGGTGTCACATTTCTGAAACTCGGCCTCATCCCCGGCGATGGCGGCGCCTGGCTGCTGCCGCGCGCCATCGGCCAGTCGCGGGCCGCGGAACTGCTGTTCACCGGCGACGTGATCGACGCGAAGACCGCGCTGGAGTGGGGTCTCGTGTCGCGCGTCGTCACCGGCGAGGAATTGATGGGCGAGGTGATGAAGCTCGCCCAGAAGATTGCGCAGCAACCGCCGCAGGCGCTGCGCCTCGCCAAGACGCTGATGCGTCAGGGCCAGACGACCACCTACGACACCGTGCTGGAACTCTCCGCCGCCGCGCAGGCGCTGATGCACCACACGGCCGATCACCACGAAGGCGTGCGCGCGATCATCGAGAAGCGGGCGCCGGTGTTCAAGGGCGAGTAGCGGCGTGAGTCATCCGCTCGATCGTCCGGTCTGGGCGGCGCTTGCGACACAGCAGGCGGCATTCGACGCGACGGGCGTGCTCGCGCGGCGGTTCCCGGTCGATGTGAGCCCGCTGGCCGCCGCGCAGGACGCGTCGCCTGCGGCGCTTGCTGCGTTGGCCGACGCAATCCCGGCCGGCGATGAAATCTCCCTGCTGGAGCATGATCCGCCGCCGGCGCCGGCCGGCCTCGCGGTGACGCACGGCGCGTGCGTGCAGATGACCACGGCCGGCTTCACGGCGGGCGCGCGAGGCCTTGCGCTCGTCGCGCTCGGCAACGCCGACGCGGCAGACATGCTTGCGCTGGCGACGCTGACGCGTCCCGGACCGTTCCGCGCGCTTACCCACACGCTCGGCCGTTTCCTAGGCATCCGCGACGGCGCGCGTCTTGTGGCCATGGCCGGCGAGCGGCTGCACACGGAGGGCTTCCGGGAGATCAGCGCCGTGTGCACGCACCCGGACTATCGCGGACGCGGCTACGGCGCAGCGCTGATGCGCGCCGTTGGTGAACGGATCCTGTCGGAAGGACAGACTCCGTTCCTGCACTCCTACGCCGCCAACACCGGCGCGATCGCATTGTACACGCATCTCGGCTTCGAGGTCCGCGCGCACGTCGTGCATGCCGTCTAGTGGAAGGAGAGCGCGTAGAGGCGCATCAGCGCGCCATCAGCGTCAGCGCGTTCGTTAGCAGCGGTCCGATCTCCGCGTTGAGCACGAGGTCGGCGCGGTCGTCCATTTCGGTGGGCTCGCGGTTGACGATGACGAGCTTTGCGCCGTTGCGTTTGGCAATGAGCGGCAGGCCCGCCGCAGGATAGACGACGAGTGAGGAGCCCAGCACCAGGAAGAGATCGCAGGTCAGCGCCGCTTCTGTCGCGCGCAGCATTTCCGCCTCCGGCATCGGCTGGCCGAACGAGATGGTGGCGGTCTTGATAAGGCCGCCGCACGCATCGCAGACGATATCCTCGTCGGCCTCCCAGCGGGGCCTGAGCGCGTCGATCTCGTAGCGCCGTCCGCAATCCAGACACTTGGCGTAGGACGCGTTGCCGTGCACCTCGATCACGGCATCCCCCGGCACACCGGACTCCTGGTGCAGGTTGTCGACGTTCTGGGTGAGGACGGCGGAAACCTTGCCGGTTGAAACGAGGTGCGCCACCGCGTGGTGCCCGGCGTTAGGTTCCGCGCCCGTCCAGCCGGCGGTGCGGTTGAACACCCGCGTCCAGGCTTCGCGGCGCTGGGCGCGGGAGGACACGAAGTCCTGGAAGTAGATCGGCTTCATCTTGCTCCACACGCCGCCGGGGCTGCGGAAGTCGGGGATGCCGCTCTCGGTGGAGATGCCGGCGCCGCTGAAGACGACGGCGCGGTGCGACGCGGCAAGGAGGCGGGCGAGCGCGGCGGCTTCGGTCATCGGGCGATGGTAGCCACGCCAGCGGTCGCAGCAACCTTGCAGTTCCGTCACGCTCTCGCCTAGAACGGCCGGCTTACTGTCGGGCCTTTACTGGAGTGTGCATGCGCCGTCTTGTCCTCGTCGCCGCCCTCGTTGCGCTCTCCGCCTGCGCATCCAAGCCGGACGCCAGCGCGCCGGCGCCCCTGATTTTCACGTCGACAGGCACCTGGACCTATGCGTTCGACGCCGGGCCGGGACTGGCCAGCGCCACGCTGTCAGGCGCGGACGGCCAGCCAATCGTGCGGGTCACCTGCGAGGCGTCCCGGGGCGACCTGCTGATCACCGACTGGACGTTCTCCAGTGCCCGCCAGGGCGATGCGCAGGCGACGTTCTCCGTGGGCGGCGCCTCAAAAACGGTGACGGCCCGTATCGCCGGAGACGGGGCAGGCCGACAGGTGCTGACTGCGGCATTGCCGCCGCGCGACCCAGTGTTTGCCGGGCTTGTGCCGTCGTCGCCGGTGAAGACGGTCGCGGCCGGCTACACCCACACCTGGGCGGCGGGCGCGGCGTCGCGCATCAACGACGTGATCAATTCCTGCCGGACGCTGGGGAGCTAGCAGCCAACCCTCTCCTGCGGCAGCGAAAGAGGGTGGTTCGCGGCACGCGAACCGGGTGAGGGCTGGTGCAGAGCAAGACTCTTCCTGTGAGACTGGGCCCTCACCCGGACTTCGCTGCGCTCAGTCTGTCCCTCTCCCGTTGTCACGGGCGAGGGTTCCGCTACGGCCGTCCTTGCGCGCTTTCCCCGCCTCCCTATGATCCTCGCAAAACAGGGAGAGACATGATGATCGGTCTGGTGGTGACGCTGAAGGTGAAGGACGGCAAGCAGGACGAGTTCGAGACCGTGGCGCGCGAACTCATCAAGCAGGTGCGGGCCAATGAGCCGGGCAATGCGCAATACACGCTGACGCGCAAGCAGGGCTCCACCACCGAGTACGTCTTTCTTGAGCAGTACAAGTCGCAGGCCGATCTCGATGCGCACGGCAAGACCGCGCACTATCTGGCTGGCGCGCCGGGCCTCGGCGCCTGCCTCGACGGTCGCCCCGACATGATCCGCCTCGACGTCATCGCCTAAAGGACAACCGCCATGGACCTCGCTTTCAGCGCCGATGATCTGAAGTTCCGCGACGAAGTGCGCGCGTGGATCGCGGACAACTTCGATCCCAAGCTGAAGGCGCTGCAGGGGCAGTCGAAGAACGGCTATCTCGACAAGGACTCCATGGTCGCCTGGCAAAAGAAGCTCTACGAGCGCGGCTGGGTCGCGCCCGACTGGCCGGTGGAGCACGGCGGGCCGGGATTCACGTCCACGCAGCGCTACATCTTCAACATGGAGATGTCGGCGGCCGGCACGCCGACGCTGTCGCCGATGGGCCTGAAGATGGTGGCGCCGGTGATCATGGCGTTCGGCAATGACGACCAGAAGAAGCAGCATCTGCCGCCGATCCTGCGTTCCGACATCTGGTGGTGTCAGGGCTATTCGGAGCCGGGGTCAGGCTCCGATCTCGCGTCGCTGCAGATGAAGGCCGTGCGCGATGGCGACGACTACATCTTCAACGGCACCAAGATCTGGACCACGCACGCGCAGTGGGCGGACTGGATCTTCTGCCTCGTGCGCACATCGACGGAAAAGAACCGCCAGGACGGCATCAGCTTCATCCTCGCGCGCATGGATACCCCCGGCATCACCGTGCAGGCGCTGCCGACGCTGGATGGCCCGCTGAAAGGTCAGCAGGAGATCAACCAGGTCTTCTTCGACAACGTGCGTGTGCCGGCGGCGAACCGTATCGGCGAGGAAGGCAAAGGCTGGACTTACGCGAAGTACCTGCTCGAATTCGAACGCGGCAACGCTTACGCGCCGGGCCTCAAGACCGCGCTCGCGAAAGCCAAGCGCATCGCACAGTACGAAGGCGTCGCCAGCGATCCCGACTTTGCGCGCAAGGCTGCGGAACTGGAAATCCAGATCGCGGCGCTCGACGCCACCGAACTGCGCATCTTCTCGTCGCTCTCGTCAGGTAAATCCGTCGGCGCGGCGTCGTCCATGCTGAAGTGCGCGGGCTCCGAGGCGCAGCAGGCGATCAGCGAACTCGCGCTGGAGGCCGTGGGGAACTACGCGCAGCCCTTCGTGCAGGACACCTGGGCGGAACTTCAGGGTCGCTCCAACGCACCGCGGCCGGGTCCCGATTATGCGGGCGCCATCGCGCCAGCCTACTTCAACTATCGCAAGACCTCGATCTACGCCGGCTCCAACGAGATCCAGCGCAACATCATGGCCAAGCTGGTGCTGGGCCTCTAGCTGCGCCTTTGGCGGCCTTCCGGTCGCCGCAAACCGTTCGTAGCATTCCGGTTTCCCGATCAGGCGCCTTGCTCTAGGGAAGGCGCCTGATTTGCCGTTGGCTCGTTCTTCGCGGGGTTTCATGTCTTCTTTTCTTCGCACGATGGCGGTCGCCGCGCTCGCCGTCTTCGCGTTCGCCGCCGCGCCCGTTTCGGCCAAATCGCGGGTGGAGCCCGTCTGGGCCCACGATGTTTCCGACATCCGCCCCGATCCCGGCGTGACCTACGGCACGCTGCCCAACGGCATGCGCTACGCGATCATGCGCAACACGCAGCCCGCCGGCATCGCGTCGATCCGTCTGCGCATCGACGCCGGCTCGCTGGGCGAGACCGGGAAGACCCAGGGCCTCGCACACTTCCTGGAGCACATGGCCTTCAACGGCTCGCAGAATGTGCCGGAAGGCGAGATGGTGAAACTGCTGCAGCGCGCCGGGCTTGCGTTTGGCCCGGACACCAATGCATCCACGTCGTTCGGCGAAACCACCTACATGCTCGACCTGCCGCAGACGGATGCGGCGACGATCGACACTGGGCTCATGATCATGCGCGAAACCGCGAGCCGTCTGCTGCTCGCGCAGGACGCTGTGGAGCGCGAGCGTGGCGTCATTCTTTCTGAAGAACGCCGCCGGGATTCGCCGGAATACCGCGTGCTGAAGCAGCGCTTTGCGTTCTGGCTCAAGGGTCAACCGCTCACCACGCGCTGGCCGATTGGCACGCAGGAGGCGATCCGTACGATTTCGTCGGAGGATTTCCGCACGTTCTATCACAACAACTACCGTCCAGAAAAAGCGCTGCTCGTCGTCGTCGGCGACATCGATCCCGCGCAGATCGAAGCGAAGATCCGGGCCAAGTTCTCCGACTGGACCCAACCGGGCTTCGGGACGCTCAAACCCGGCTACGGCGTCGTTGCGCGCCGCGCGCCGGAAGCCGCGCACCGCACCGAGCCTGGCCTGCCGGCGAGCGTGAACGTCACGTGGGTGACGCCCGCGGAAAACTTCAATGATACCGCCGCGCGCGAACGCCTCGATATCGTGCGCAACCTCGGTTACGCGGTCATCAATCGCCGCCTGCAACGCATGGCGCGCCAGCCGGACGCGCCGTTCGTGTCCGCCGACGTGTCGCGCACGGAAGTCGAGCATTCCGCGATGTTGGCGGTGCTCGACGTGTCGGTGCGTCCCGGCCAGTGGCGTACGGGCATGAGTGCGGCGGAAAAAGCGTTGCGGCAGGCGCTGCGCTTTGGCGTGACGCAGGCTGAACTCGATCGCGAAATCTCCGAGTATCGCGCCGGCTACGACTCCGCCGCTGCAAGTGCGGCCACCCGCGACACCCGCTCGCTCGCCGACGCCATTCCCGGCGCGTTCGAGGCCAACGAAGTGTTCGCGCATCCGTCGACGGCGCTGGAGTTGTTCAAGGCGGCGTCCGCCGGGCTCACCGCGTCGACGGTGTCGGCGGAGCTGCGCCGCGTGTTCCGCGGGCAGGGGCCGCTGATCTTCGTGTCGGGCGCTGAAGAGATCGAAGGCGGAGACGCCGCGATCCTCGCCGCATATCGCGCCAGCGTCGCAACGCCGGTCACGCGGCCCGCCGTTGAGGCGGAGGCGCCGTTCGCCTACACCAGTTTCGGCGCTGCCGGCATCGTCGCCGAGCGCACCCACAACACAGAGTTCGACATCGATCTCATTCGCTTCGCCAACGGGGTTCGCCTCACCATGAAGCGTACGCCGTTCGACGAGAAGCGCATCAGTGTCACCGTGCGCATGCGCGGCGGGCTGGCGTACGCCGATCGCGTTGCGCCGGGCGTGGCGATCCTTTCGTCGTTCGTGATGGGCGAAGCGGGTCTCGGCAAGATGACCACCGAGGAGATCGAACGCGCAACCGCCGGCAAAATTCTCGGCGCCGGCTTCGGCTTCGGCGAGGACGAGTTCACGTTTTCGGGCCGCACGCGGGCCGAGGATCTGACCTTGCAGATGCAGCTGCTCGCGGCGTCCGTTTCCGACCCCGCATTTCGCCCCGACGGACTGGTGCGCATGAAGCAGGCGGCGGAAAACTTCATCCAGCAATACGGCACTGCGCCCGATCGCGTGCTCGACCGCGACACTGGCGCGATCCTGCGCCGCAACGACGTCCGCTGGGCGTTCCCGACGCTGCCGCAGGTGCAGGCGCTCGACATCGGCGACTTCGAGCGGCTGATCACGCCGATCAAGACACGGCCGCTGGAGATTTCCGTGGTCGGGGACTTCGATCCAGAGGCGGTGGTGAAGGCCGTGGCCGAGACGTTCGGCGCGCTGCCCCCGCGCACCGATGCGGATGAGCGCGTACGCAACATCCAGTTTCCGCCGGGCGCGGCTGCGCCGATCGCGTTGACGCATGAAGGCCGCGCCGATCAGGGCGGCGCGTTCATCGCGTGGCCGGCGGTGGACTTCTCCGATGCGCGCAAGGCGCGCGCGGTGCGCATGGCGCGGCTGATCCTGGAGGATCGTCTCACCGAAGAGTATCGCGAAGCGCTGGGCGCGACGTACTCGCCGCAGACCGACGAGGAGCTGTCGCAGACGTTTGCGTCCTACGGCTACGTCGCCGCCACCGTGGAGACGCCGCCGGACAAGATTCCGCTGTTCTTCACCACTGTGGACAGGATCGTCGCGGAGCTGCGCGAGGGCCGGATCAGCGCCGACAGCATCGAACGCGCCCGTCGCCCGGCCGTGGACGCACTGAAGACCTCGGAGCGCGGCAACAACTACTGGACCGCCGTGCTCGCCGACGCCCAGACCAACCCGCGCCGCTTCGCCCTGATGCGCACGCGGATCACGGACATGGAAGCCGTGACGAAAGCGGAGATCATCGCCGCCGCGCGCGCGACGTTCGACAACGCGAAGGCCGTGCGGATTGTTGTTACGCCGAAGAAGTAGAATCCCTCGCCCGCTTGCGGGAGAGGGAAATGCGAACGAAGTGAGCGAGGGTGAGGGCCCGTGAGACGACGGAGTTCAAGTCTCTCGGACCCTCACCCTGACTTCGCTACGCTCAGTCTGTCCCTCCCCCGCTGGCGGGGGAGGGTGAAACTCAGCCGCCGCTCAGCTTG
>JANNVF010000562.1:0-2537 GCA_031414315.1 Hyphomonadaceae bacterium
GCCCGGTGCGCCTGTTGGTCGAACAGCTGGAGCTGCGCAGCACGACCGTCTGACGGCTTGTTGAGATCGGGCTCGAACTCGTTCTCGATTGGCCTGGCTCGCTCCGGCGTTTGCGCCTGATCCAGTTCGGGCTGCTTGCGCTTTTCATGCTGGGCGTCGTCTGCAACGACTTCATCGGCCTGGTCATCGATATCGGAGATGTCCATGCGCCGCGGCACCGTTCGCGCGCTCCAATCATCGGCATGTCTTGTCGCCGACGCCTTGGGGTCGGGCGGCGGAAAAATGCGTGCCTGGAACTGCGGATCCTCAAAGTACCGCGCCTTCTTCGCCCGGATGGGAGGTGTGCCCGCAACCATGACGATCTCGTCGGTGGGCGGGAGCTGCATCACTTCGCCGGGCGTGAGCAGTGGCCGCGCCGTCTCCTGACGGCTCACCATCAGATGGCCGAGCCAGGGCGACAGCCGGTGACCAGCATAGTTTTTCATCGCGCGCAGTTCGGTTGCTGTGCCCAGTGCATCGGACACGCGCTTGGCCGTGCGCTCGTCATTTGTGGCAAAGCTCACTCGGACATGGCAGTTGTCGAGGATCGAATTGTTAGGGCCGTAAGCTTTCTCAATCTGATTCAGAGACTGGGCAATCAAGAAACACTTGAGGCCGTAGCCTGCCATGAAAGCCAACGCGCTTTCGAAGAAGTCTAGGCGGCCGAGTGCGGGAAATTCGTCCAACATCAGCAACAAGCGGTGCCGTCCGTGCTGGCCGTCCAGGTCTTTGGTCAAGCGCCGTCCGATCTGGTTGAGGATCAGGCGGATCAGTGGCTTGGTTCGATTGATGTCGGATGGCGGCACGACGAGATAGAGCGTAACGGGATGCGGGCTTTCGACCAGATCCACGATGCGCCAGTCGCAGCGCCGTGTCACTGCGGCGACGACAGGATCGCGATAGAGCCCGAGAAACGACATTGCGGTCGACAGGACACCCGAGCGTTCATTGGCAGATTTGTTCAGGAGCTCCTGCGCGGCACTGGCGACTACTGGGTGTGGACCTGCTTCGCCGAGATGAGTCGTGGTCTTCATCGCCGTTAGCGTCGCTTCGATTCCGCGTTTGGGGTCGGACAGGAAGTTGGCGACTCCAGCGAGCGTCTTGTCCGCCTCGGCATAGAGGACATGCAGGATCGCGCCGACCAACAGGGCGTGACCGGTCTTTTCCCAATGATCGCGTTTCTCCAGCGACCCTTCCGGGTCAACGAGGATGTCTGCGATGTTCTGGACGTCGCGCACCTCCCAGTCCCCGCGGCGGACTTCGAGCAAGGGATTGTAGGCCGCCGACTGCACATTGGTCGGATCGAAAAGCAGCACCCGGCCATGCCTTGCGCGGAAACCGGATGTGAGCTGCCAGTTTTCGCCCTTGATATCGTGAACGACTGCCGATCCCGGCCAGGTCAGAAGCGATGGAACGACAAGCCCGACGCCTTTGCCAGAACGCGTGGGAGCGAAACACAGCACATGCTCGGGTCCGTCATGTCGGAGATAGGCGCGATCAAGTTTTCCGAGCACCACACCGTCTGACGTGAACAACCCGGCGCGATTGACATCCTCCCGTTTCGCCCACCGCGCCGAGCCATAGGTGTCGACGTCATGCGCTTCTCGCGCGCGCAAGACCGACATGAAGATCGCGGCGGCCACGGCCAAGAATCCGCCGGATGCCGCGATGATCATGCCTTCGATGAAAATCGGGGGGGCATAGGCGTCATAGGCATACCACCACCAGAAGAAGGCGGGTGGGAGATAGACTGGCCAACCAAGCAGCTCAAACCAGGGCTCACCGAGCTGAGGCTGGAACCCAAGCCGGAACGCGACCCATTGGGTGGCACCCCACGTCGTGATCAACAAGATCAACGACACGATGACGATCTGTCCCCAGAGAATTTTCGTCGCGGGCATTTTTCTTTCCCTTCACGGCTTGGCTGCGGTCAGCGACCCAGCCCCCGGTTTCGGCCGAAATTCCAGTCGACACCCCCATCACCACGGGCGATGCCGGAGATGTGCTTGCCGAGTTGCTTCTCGATTGAGGGTGTCCAGGGCACCAACTGGAAGCCGAGCCCGTCGTCGATCATGGCGAAACGACCGGACGCGAGCGTGATGCGCCTCTGATAGGTGCCGGAGACGTATTCGCCGGTCGCCGACGGCGTGTGCGGGCGACCGATCTCTTCGGTGAGCTTTGCTTTGGCTGCACCCAGCTCACGCTTACGGAGTGTGTTGATCAGGTCGCGCGCGAAGATCACGCGGTTACCCTGACGCGTTGCCAGACCTTTAGCGATGAGATGCTCGGCGCGCCGCTCCAAGGCGTCGCTGACGTCTGCACCGAACCCGCCGCCGCCGAGAGCTGCAGGTTCGCGGGCGATCGCCTGTCGGTCGAGCCAGGTCGCACCTGCCGCAGTCACCTGCTTTTCGATATCGAGGTCGGACCGCACGGCAAGCGCGACACTGGGGCGGCCCTTGCTGTCCTCGAACTTGCGCAACTCGACGATCGAGCCTGGC
>JANNVF010000563.1:0-2289 GCA_031414315.1 Hyphomonadaceae bacterium
CGGTCGCTCGCGCCGTTTGACCGGCCGGATATTCTGGAGACCGATCTCGCAGGCCTCGCGCTCGATCTGGCGGCCTGGGGCGCGCGCGATCCGGCGCTGCTGCGCTGGCTCGATCCGCCGCCGGCGCCGGCGTGGCGGGAAGCGTGCGCGCTGCTGCGTGATCTGAATGCGCTCGATGTCGACGGGCGCATTACGAAGGACGGCGAAGCCATCGCGGCGCTGCCGTTGCATCCGCGTCTTGCACATATGGTGGCGAAGGCGGCCGACAGCGGCGAGGCGCGCATGGCGGCGATGCTGGCCATGCTGCTGAGCGAACAGGGTCTCGGTGGGCGCGATGTGGACCTCCGCGCGCGGCTCGTCGCGTTCGAGCGTGATCGCGCGCCGCGCGCGACGGCGGCGCGGCGGATGGCGGAAGGGATCTCCAGCCGCGTGGGGGCAGGCGTTCAAGGCGCGTGGAATCCCGAACGCGCCGGCGCGCTGCTGCTGCACGCCTACCCAGAGCGCGTCGCCAAGGCGCGCGGCAAACGCGGCGAATTCCTCATGACCAACGGCCGCGCCGGCGCGCTCGAAGAGACGGATGCGCTGGCGCGGGCGCCCTACCTCGCGATCGCCGAGGCGGCCGGACGCGCGGAGCGGACGACAATCCTGTCTGCCGCACCCGTCGATGCGGGCGATGTGGAGGCGGCGTTTGCCGATCGCATCGAAACGGCCGACGAGATGACGTTCGATCCGGCGATTTCCGGCGTGCGGGCGCGGCGCATGCGCAGGCTGGGCCGCATCACGATGAGTGAAGCGCCCCTGGAGCGCCCCGATCTGGAACGCGTTCGTGTGGCGCTGCTGGACGCCGTGCGCACGCACGGGTTGAAGATCCTGCCGTGGGGAGACAGCGCGCGACAGGTCCAGGCGCGGATCGCGCTGATGCGGCGCCTCGATGGCGAGGCATGGGCCGATTGTTCCGATGCAGCGCTGCTCGACACCCTTGATGCCTGGTTGCGGCCAGCGCTGGAAGGTGTGACGCGGCTTGATGCGATCAGGGACGGAGCGCTAACGGCGGCGTTGCTGTCGCTGCTGCCCTACGATCTGCGGCGCCGGCTCGATGAAGATGCGCCCGCGCGGTTCCGGACGCCGGCCGATGGAGATCATCTGATCGACTATACGGTAGAGAACGGTCCCGCGCTCAATGTGCAGTTGCAGGAAATGTTCGGCGTCGGCACGCATCCGGCGGTAGCGAAAGGGCGCGCGCCGCTGCTGGTGCGGTTGCTGTCGCCGGCGCATCGCCCGGTGCAGACTACGCGCGACCTGCCGGGCTTCTGGCGAGGCTCGTACGCCGCAGTGCGCATCGACATGAAGGGCCGCTATCCCAGACACCCGTGGCCGGAGGATCCGCTGAACGCGGCGCCGACGCGCCGGGCCAAACCGCGAGGATCGTGATGCATCTGCCGACCATCGAGGATGTCGAAGCCGCCGCAGTGCGCATCGCGCCGTACGTGCGCCGCACGCCGCTGTTGCGCAGCGATGCGCTGGACGCCGCCACTGGCGCGAAGGTGGTGGTGAAGGCCGAATGCCTGCAACGCTTCGGTGCGTTCAAGGCGCGCGGCGCCTTCAACCGCATTGCGAGCTTTTCGGTGGAGGAACGCAAGCGCGGCGTGCTCGCTTTTTCCTCCGGCAACCATGCGCAGGCGGTGGCCGGCGCGGCCCGCGCGTTCGGCGTGCCCGCTGTGATCGTGATGCCGTCGGATGCGCCGCGGGTGAAGGTGGAGAACACCCGCGCTCTGGGCGGCGAGATCGTGCTCTACGACCGCGTCAAGGAGGATCGCGAGGCAATCGGCGTGGCGCTGGTGGAGGCGCGCGGCCTCGCGCTGGTGAAGCCGTTCGACGATGCGTACGTGATCGCCGGACAGGGGACGGCGGGGCTGGAAATCTTCGAGGATGCGGGACCGATCGATGTGGCGCTGTCGCCGGGCAGTGGTGGCGGGCTTGTGTCCGGCGTCGCCATCGCGCTGACCGCGCGGTCACCCGGTGTGCGGGTCTACGCGGTGGAGCCGGAGGGGCACGACGACATCGTGCGCTCGCTGAAGTCTCATGCGCGCGAGGTCAACGAACCGGGCGTGCGCTCGATCTGCGATGCGCTGCTCACCGACCGGATGGGCGTGCTGCCGTTCGCGATTGCGCAGAAGACCCTCGCCGGTGCGGTGGCGATCTCTGATGACGCCGTGCGCGACGCCATGCGCTTTGCCTTCCGGGAACTGCGCGTGGTGATCGAGCCGGGCGGCGCGATTGCGCTGGCGG
>JANNVF010000564.1:0-13486 GCA_031414315.1 Hyphomonadaceae bacterium
CGGCCGTAGAGCTTGTCGCCGATCACCGTCGCCTTGAACGGGTCGGTGTCCCAGGCCTGGCCTTCAACCGGCACGACGTCGGTGTGGCCCGACAGAACGACACCGCCTTCCACCGGCGGGCCGATGATCGCAAACAGGTTCGCTTTCGCCCCATCCGGGCTCGGCGCCCGCGTGCAGGCGATCCCGCGCGCCGCGAGAAACGCCTCGACCCACTCGATCAGCGCCAGGTTGGAGTTGCGTGACGTCGTATCGAACGCGACGAGACGCTCAAGAATGTCCCGCGTTGGCGCAAGGTCGTTCACGTCAGCGCGCGCTGACCGTCGTGCCATCCGGCCGCTCGAACTTGAGCAGCTCCACCCGGAAGATCAGCGCCGCGTTCGGCGGAATATCGGGGCCGGCGCCACGGGCGCCGTAGCCAATGTCGGACGGGATGTAGAACGTGAACTCCTCACCCGGCTTCATCAGTTGCAGGCCCTCGGTCCATCCGGGAATGACCTCGCCGAGCAGGAACGCAATGGGTTCCTTGCGCGCGTAGGACGAGTCGAAAATCTGGCCATCGACCAGCTTGCCCTCGTACATTACCGTGACGCGATCATTCGACGTGGGCTTGGCGACGTCGCCGGCGACCGCACGCACCACCTCGTACTGCAGGCCGGACGGGGTGGTCGTCACGCCCGGACGGGCGCCGTTGGTCACCAGGAACGCCATGCTCTTCCGAGCAGAATCTTCAGCCATCTGCGCACGCTCCGCCTGTTTTTTGTCAATCTGTTTCATCACGTCGTTCTGTTCCCCACAGGCCATCAGGGCGAGGCAAGCCACTACAATCAGGCAGGCACGGCGCATGTGTGTGTCCTTCTGGTGAGCGCGCTCAGAGCGCGTCGGATTGGGGGATTGTCCAGGTTTCGGCGGCGGCGGCGCGTTCCCATTCGAGGAAGGCGTCGTCAGCGAAGATGGTGGCGCAATATGCCTGCGAGACGGCGTTGACGGGAACGTCGTAGGTGCGCAACCGCGTGCAGACCGGCGCAAAGAATGCATCCGCGATCGACCGGCGCCCGAACAGGAACGGCCCTCCGGCGCCATGCGCAGCGCGCAGCGCACCCCAAAGCTCCTGCAGACGCGCGACGTCGGCGCGGGTGTCTTCTGGCCAGTCGCGCGCGCCGGCCCGGCGGCGCACGTTCATCGAGCCATCCCGGCGCAAGGCCGCGAACCCGGAGTGCATTTCAGCGGCGGCGCTGCGCGCCACCGCGCGGACCACTGAATCCTCAGGCCACAGCACGCCGGGTTTCTGCTCGGCCGCCCATTCGGAAATCGCGAGGCTGTCCCAGATCACCGTCTCGCCGATGTGCAGCGCCGGCACGCGGCCACTGGGGCTAACCGCCAGAATGTCGTCGATCTTCGACTTGCCGTAACCCGGCCCGCCCAGCGGGATGACGCGTTCCTCGAACGCGATTCCCGCCCACTTCAGCGCGAGCCACGGCCGCATGGACCACGACGAATAGTTCTTGTTGCCGATGTAGAGCGTCGGGTGGGTCATCTTCTCGTCCTACAGGCGGCGCGGCGGATACCCGGCGGCGGAAAGCGCATCGACGACTTCCTGCGTGTGCTGCGCATCGCGCGCCTCAATGAGAATGTCGAACTCCGCGCCCTTCGCGGGGACATCGAGCGCGAGGCGGTTGTGCGCGACCTCGATAATGTTGGCGCCGGTATCGCCGATGACCTTCGCCACGCGTCCGAGAAGGCCGGGCCGATCGTCCCCGACAATGCGCAGGCTGGAGATGCGCCCCTCGCGCACCAGCGCGCGGGTCAGCACGGACGCGAGCAGGCGCGGATCGATATTGCCGCCGCACAGGATGATTCCGACCTTGCGGCCCTGGAACTTGCTCGGGTGCGCCAGCAACGCAGCAAGACCCGCAGCGCCCGCGCCCTCGGCGACGGTCTTTTCGACGGTGGCGAACAGATTGACCGCCTGCTCGAGATGGGATTCTTCCACGAGCAGCACTTCGCGCACCAGCGCGCGCGTGATCAGCCGGGTGATCTGGCCAACCTCCTTCACCGCGATGCCTTCCGCGATCGTCTGGCCGCCGCACACCGGCTCCTCGCCGCGCAGCACCGCATGCATGGACGGGAACATCCGCGCTTCAACGCCGATCATCTCGATCGACGGCTTGATGTGCTTGGCCGCGATCGCGCAGCCGGAGAACAGGCCGCCACCGCCGATCTGGATGGCGAGCATGTCGAGCTCCGGCGCGTCCTCCAGCATCTCCACCGCGACCGTGCCCTGACCGGCGATCACATGCGCGTCGTCGTAGGGGTGCACGAACGTGAGCCCCTCGCGCTCGCACATCTGGAAGGCGAACGTCGCGGCCTCGGCGACACTTTCACCGTGGAGGAGGACGCGGGCGCCGTGCTTGCGGGTGTGCTCCACTTTCACGAACGGGGTGCCCATGGGCATCACGATGGTCGCGGGGATGCCCAGCCGCGCCGCGTGGTAGGCCACGCCTTGCGCATGATTGCCGGCCGACATGGCGATGACGCCAGTCTTCCGCTCCGCTGCGGTCAGCGACGACAGCTTGTTGAGCGCGCCGCGTTCCTTGAACGCTGCGGTGAACTGCAGGTTCTCAAACTTGATCCAGACGTCGGCGCCTGTAATCTCGGACAGCGTACGCGACCGGCGCAGCGGCGTGCGCTCTACCGCGCCCTCGATGCGCTTGGCGGCGGCGGCGATATCTTCGAAAGTGACGGCGAGTGGCGGCGTCGCGCCTTGATCTGCGGGCATCGGGAAGCTCTACAGAGCCCGGCCCCCGCTTTCAATGCGGGCCTTGGCCCCGCCGCCCCTCGAACCGTCATGGCGGCCTCCCGGTTTCAGCTGCTTGACGGATCGGACGCAGCAGGTGACACGCCCCTCGATGCCCTTTTCCCCCGACAGTCTCGAGACCCTGCACGATCGCTATGACGCGATCGTCTGCGACGTGTGGGGCGTGCTTCACAACGGGCGAGGCGTATTCCCGGCGGCGGCGGAGGCGCTGCGCGCCGCACGGCGACGCGGATTGATCGTCGCCCTCGTCTCGAACGTGCCCAAACCGCGCGACCCGATCCCCGGGCAGCTCGATCGGCTGGGCTGCCCGCGTGACGCGTGGGACATGATCGTCACATCGGGCGATGCTATCCGCGCCGAGCTTGTCGTGCGCGCGCCAGGGCCGATGCTGAAGATCGGACCCGACGACGACGCCATCCTCTGGAGCGGCATGGGACTGGAGCAGACCGACGACATCGCAACGGCGGCATTTGTCGCCATCTCCGGCCTCAACGATCCACTGAACGAAGACGTGACGGACTACGCAGGCCTTCTGGCCGCCGCGAAGGCGCGCGATCTGGAGATGCTCTGCGCCAACCCCGACCTCGTGGTGCGGATCGGTGACCGGCTGATCGTGTGCGCCGGCGCCGTCGCAGCGGACTACGCCCGCATCGGCGGCCGCGTGGTGATGGCCGGCAAGCCGTTCGCGCCGATCTACCGTCTTGCATTCGCGGAGATCGACGCATCGGCCGGGCGTGTCGTGGACAAGGCCCGCATCCTCGCCATCGGCGACGGCATCGGCACCGACATCATCGGCGCCAACACCGCCGGCATCGACGCAATGTTCATCGCCTCCGGCGTCCACGGCGAAAAGCTCCGGACCGACGGCGTGCTGGATCCGCAACGGATCACCACGGCGCTCGCCACCGAAAACGCGCACGCACGCTACATCATGGAGCATCTGCAATGACGGTGAAGAAGAAGGCGGCGGCCACGCCGCGCAAGAGTTACACGCCCGGCGAATTTGACCTCAAGATCAAGCGGTCTTCGGCGGGCATGGGGCTTTTTGCCGGCGCCGCGATCCCGAAGGGCGCGTGCGTGGTCGAGTACGTCGGGCGGGAACTCAGCAAGGACGAATGGTACACCGTCAAGAGCAAGTACCTGTTCGAAGTGACCAAGCAAAAGACCATCGACGGTTCGCCGCGCTGGAATCTGGCGCGCTATATCAACCATTCCTGCAAACCCAACTGCGAGCCGGAAATCCACCGCGCGCGCGTCTACATCCGCGCCAAGCGCGCGATCAAACCGGGCGAGGAACTCTGCTACAATTACGGCCCGGAATACTTCAAGGACTTCATCGAACCGCACGGTTGCCGCTGCGAGAAGTGCGCCGCCGCCCGGGCGCGCGCGCCCGAATAGTCACCAGCCGATCGCTGCTTCGCCGCGAAAGATCGCCTCGGCTTCCGGCGTGAATTTGGCGCCGCTGTCGTCGTGCAGATCGAGCCCGCGCAGCAGCACGAGCGGCGCACGCGATCCCTTTTGCGCCCGCACCAGCACGCGCTTTGCGGCCGCTTCAGCGCGCGGGCGAATGGGAAAAACGGTGACGGCGCCGAGCCGTCCGTCCAGCGCCGCAAGAATGTCGGTGAGCTTGTCGGCGCGATGAATGAGCGTCAGCCGCCCGCCGCCCGTGAGCGTGTTGGACAGCGCTGCGATCCACACGTCGAGCGTCGCGTCGGTCACATGCGCATGATGCCGGCCCGGATGGGGGGCGGAGCCTTCGCCCTCTTCCGCAAACGGCGGATTGCAGAACACGCTGTCGTACCCACCCGTCTGGCCGCGCAAGGCATCACCCTCGACAATGGTCACGCGGTCACCGAGGCCATTGGCCGCCGCGTTCTCCCGCGCCAGCGCCGCCATCGCCGGCTCCCGCTCGATCCCGGTCAGCTGCGCCGCCGGGAACCGCAGCGCCGTCGCCAGCAGCGCTGCGCCGACCCCGCACCCGGCCTCCATCAGCCGCTCGCCGTCCGACACCGCCGCCGCCAGCAGGATCGCGTCCGCGCCGGCGCGATACCCGGTCGCCGGTTGTCGCAGGACCAGACGCCCGTCCAGAAACCGGTCCTCAGACATCGGAGGGCTCAAGCCCCAGCGCCGACAGCACCTGCCGCGCCGCCGGCTCATCGGCGGCCGACACCACGAGCCGGCGTGGAATGGCGCCGATCGAGCCCTCCGCCGCGCTCGTGGAGGCGTCGAGGACATGGCAATCCATGCCTTCGGCCCGCAGCGCCGCCTCGGCGAAGCTCAGGCGGACGGGATCATTGGTCAGCAGGATTACGCGCATCTCCGTCACCCTCGCGCTGCCCCGCCCGTCCTGCAAGGTGCGACCCTTGGTCCGGTCGGCTTGACCGCTGCGCCTGCGGAAACCATCGTCCGGGGCGATGGCCCAAGGTTATTTTTGGGGCCAGTCCAAGAGGTGTGTGTTTGGGACCGGTTGCGACGCCAGAGGCTCTCGCACAGAACGCGATGAGCCCCCCTGACGCCCTCGCCGACCTCCTCGGCGCGGATCTCGCAGCCGTTGACGCCATCATCCACGACCGCCTGACGAGTTCCGTCGGCCTCATTCCCGATCTCGCCGCCTATCTGATCGACGCCGGCGGTAAGCGCGTGCGCCCGATGATCACCCTGGCGGCGGCCCGTGCACTTGGCGGTGGCGGCGACGCCCCGCGGAAGCTCGCGGCGGCCGTGGAGTTCATCCACACCGCCACCTTGCTGCACGACGACGTGGTCGACGAAAGCGCCCTGCGCCGGGGCCGCGCCTCGGCGCACCGGGTGTGGGGCAAGGCGGCGAGCGTGCTGGTCGGTGACTTCCTGTTCGCCCGCTCGTTCAACCTGATGGTGGAGGCTGGCGACCTCGCGGTGCTCGACGTGCTGGCGCGCGCGTCGAGCGTGATCGCCGAAGGCGAAGTGCTGCAGCTCTCCAGCGCCAACGACGCCGACGCCACGCTCGACCACTACATGCGGATCATCTCCGCCAAGACCGCAGCACTTTTTGCAGCGGCGGCGCGGGTGGGCGCAATGTCGACCGGCGCTTCAGCCGGCATGGCTCAGGCGTTCGACACGTACGGCCGCAACATCGGCTTGGCGTTCCAACTGGTTGATGACGCGCTCGACTACGGTGGCGCGAGCGCGGTGATGGGCAAGAACACCGGCGACGATTTCAACGAAGGCAAGATCACGCTGCCGGTCATCCTCGCGCGCGAAACCGGTGACGCCGACGAACGCGCGTTCTGGGCCCGGGTCATGGGCGGCGGCGCGCAGGAGGCCGGAGATTTCGAGCGCGCGCTGACGATCCTGCGCCGGCGCAACGCGATCACCCGCACGCTCGATTTCGCCCGCGTGTACGCCAAGGCCGCGCGCGATGCGCTGGCCGATGCGCCGGACACGGTATGGCGTTCTTCCCTGATCGACCTGGCGGACTTCATCGTCGACCGTTCGCACTGATCGTCAGCAGGTGTGGAGACGCGCTCCGTTTCCTAGACCGCATCCAGGCCGCGCGCTTCGGCGAACCGGCGCACGCGGTTCGACACGTGCATCGATACGACCGCGAGCACCGCCAGCGCGATCAGCGGCGCCAGCGCGCCGACCCAGCCTGCGGCCTGCAGCAGCGCCACCTGCATCACCGGCACATCCCCCGGCTGCGGCGCAAACAAAGATGGCGGCGCGATGCGCGGCCCGAACGACGCCACGAACGCCAGCGCCACGCAGTGCGCCGTGATCATCCAGTAGATCAGCGCCATCCGCGTGTGCGTGAGGCCGGCGCGCAGGCCGATCTGGTAGAGATGCTCGCGGTGCGGCTCCAGAACACGCCGGCCGCGCTTGACCCGGTACGCCAGCGTCAGCAGCACATCGGCGAGGATCGGGAAGAACAGCAGCGGTGGGATGATCGGCGATACCCCGCCGTCCTGCACCAGCAGCAATCCCGCCGCCGCAGCCAGCATGCCGATGAACAGCGCGCCGGCGTCGCCCGCGAACACCCGGCCACCGGGAAAATTCCACACCAGCAGCCCGATCAGTCCGCCGGCGCCGCAGAGCGACAACGCCACCACGTGCGGCACGCCGTGCACCGCGCCGAGCGCCGCCATGCCCAGCAACCCGACCGCCATCGACCCCATCGACAGGCCATTGGCGCCATCCATGAAGTTCACCGCGTTGGTCAGCGTGAACACCCAGAGCGCCGATCCGATCACACCAAAGATGACGCCAAATTCGAACACCGCCGCGCCGCCGATCGGCAGCGACTCTGCGCGGGCGATGAACAGCGCCACCGCGAGCGCAAGCGCGGTCAGGATCGCGAACTTCAGCCGCGCATTGAGATTGCGCAGGTCGTCGAGCAACCCGATCAGCAGCGCGACGAACGACGCCGCGACCGCAAGCCCCGCGCGCAGGAGCGTGTCACCCTGCACCGCGTCCGCCCAGCGCGCGCCCGGCCAGAACGCGAGCGCCGCAAGCGCCAGCGCGAAGCCGGCGGCGGCAGCGAGACCGCCCGCTGTGGGGGTCGGCGCCAGTTGTTGCTTGCGCACGCTGTCGGGGTTGTCCCAGACGCCGGCGGCCATCACCAGCGGGCAGAGCACCGCAGATGCCGCCATCGCAAGGAGCGTGGCCAGAAGAAACTCGATCGCCAACTCACACCTCTGCCTGCCGGCCCCCCGCGAACGGATCGGCGGTTATCCTTCGACCACACCGACGTCAACCTTACCCAGCCGCGCGGTCCGCACCCACCAGCCGGGACGCGCGGCGAGAACGGCCTGCGCCATCGCAGACGCGGCTACGGCGCCGTCGACAAGTGCGAAACAGGTGGCGCCACTGCCCGACATGCGCACGAGCGCGCCCGGCGCGGCGGCGCGCGTCATCACCGCAAGCGCATCGGTGACCGCCGGCGCCACCTGTTGCGCAGCGATCTCCAGGTCGCTGCGACAGGCGGCCAGCCAGGCGATCGCATCATCCGCGTCCTGCGGCGCGGCGCCGCGATCATCGAGCACGCCGAACGCGCCTGCGGCGTCGAATGCGCGATACACCTGTCCTGTCGGCGCCGCCTGCAGCGGATTGACGAGCACCGCGTCGAACGTGGGCGCCGCCATGGGCGCCAGGGCCTCGCCGATTCCGTGCATGCGCGTCGTGCGCGCGCGCACACATGCGGGCACGTCGGCGCCGAGTGCGCGTGCGAGATCTTCCAGTTCGTCGTTCGACGCGTTCACGCGCCACAGACGGTTCAGCAGGCGCAACACCGCCGCCGCATCCGACGACCCACCGCCTATGCCCGAGGCGATCGGCAGTTGCTTGTCCAGCTGAAGCGCGGCGCGCGGCGTGATCCCCGCGTGCTCGGCAAGATGGCGCGCAGCACGCAGCACGAGATTGTTGGGTTCGTGCGAGAGTGCTGACGCGAACGGGCCCGACACATCGAGTGTCACACCGTCGGCGTCCGTCGCGGAGACGGCATCGCCGACGTCGGCGGCAAACACCACGAGACTGTCGAGCGGATGCAGTCCGTCCGCGCGCGGCGCAGCGACGTGCAGATAGAGATTGATCTTCGCCGGGGCGAAGCTGGTGACGATCATCGCGTGGGCGGCAGGCCGTCGGCCACCTTGCTCTGCGCCGCCGCCTTTTCAGCGTCGTTCGCGTCCAGCGTCAGTACACGGCGCCACTGGAAGCGCGCCTCGATCTTGCGGTTCACGCGCCAATAGGCGTCGCCCAGGTGATCGTTGAGCGTGACATCGCCCGGTGACAACTCCACCGCGCGTTCAAGCAGCTCCACCGATTGCCCGTACTCGCCAAGTTTGAAGTACGCCCATCCGAGGCTGTCGATGATGTAGCCTTCGTCGGGGCGCTGCGCGACGGCGCGCTGCAGGATGGCCAGCCCTTCCTGCACCTTCGCGCCGCTGTCGACCCACTGGTAGCCCAGGTAGTTCAGCACTTCCGGTTGATCGGGCGAAACTTGCAGCGCGCGCTGCAAGGCGATTTCCGCTTCCGGCCAGCGGCCCAGGCGTTCGAGCGCGGCGCCCTGCGCAAACAGCAACCGCCAGTCCTTTGCGGTGGGCGGCGAAAGTTCCGCCACCAGCTGCGCGTAGAGCGGCGCGGCGTCTTCGTAGCGTTCCATGCCGCGATAGAGATCGGCCAGCGCGCGCCGTGACGCCCGCCCGCCTGTCGCATCGACGGATGCCTTGAGGACGCCGATGGCTTCGTCGTCGCGGCCTTCGCGGCGCAACGAGAAGGCGATCTGCGATTGCGCGGTCTCGTAGTACGGCGACGTTGCCGGGATCGTCGCGAGCACGCCGCGCGCCGCGTCTTCGCGCTTGAGGCCACGCATGGCGTCGCTGAACGCGATGCGCGCGCCTTCGAAATCGGGATCGAGCGCCATGGCGAGGGCCAGCGGCGGCAGGTTTTCCTGACTGGACGGATCCTGTCCGACCAGCACGGCGAGCGAGAACAGCGAAATCGCGGCGCCGGCGGCGGGCGTCAGGCCGCGGGGTGGCGGCTCACCGCGCCCGACGCGCGCGCGCGCCGCCAGAACCCCCGGGTTGTCCACGTCATCGATGAGCGACTGGTAGAGCGCCAGCGCCTCGTCGCGCCGCCCCTGCCGTTCCAGCAATTCGCCGTGCAACAGCACGATCTGCGCGATCCGCAATCCGCCGACCTGATCGCCGCTGGCATAGGCCGCGAGCGCTTCCTCTGCGCGGCCGGCGTTGTCGAGCATCATGGCGCGCTGGTAGTGCTGCATCGCCATCCACGGCGACCTCGGCGCGGACTCGATCGCGCCGAGTTGTTCGAGCGCGGTGTTGGTCTTGCGCATTTCGGCCAGCGCCCAGACTTCGATCAGACGCGCCGACAACATTTCCACCGGCGCGCCGTCGAGGTCCTTCACCTGCGCCTGCGCGTTGGCGCCGCGACCGTCACGCAAGGACAGCGCTGCAAGCGACAACCGTCCAGACGCCGCCTGCAGACCCACCGCGCGGGCCTGTCGGCCGAACTGCGCCGACGCCGCCACATCACCGGCCGCCAGCGCGGAGTCCGCTGCGCCTTCCAGCAAAAGCGGATCGCGCGGCGAGGCGCGCAGCGCGGCGGTGAACCGCTCCGCCGCCGACACCGGATCGCGCGAGCGTTCCGCGTAACTGCCGATCAGGAAGTCGGCATAGGGCGTTGGCCGCACGATTTCCGCGAGCGCCGACGTGCACCCGCTCGACGCCAATGCGGCGAGCGAGGCCAGGACGACACGGCGCATCAGGTGTCGGACCGCTGGCTGGGCGTGTAGGGCAGCAGCACCGGCGGCGTGCGCCGTTCGGGCGCCGCTGTCTTCAGGCCGTTGGCGATCTTGTCCGCCAGGGTGACCCGGCGTTTCGCTTCCGGCTTTGCCTCGAGCGCGCGCCGCCAGGTGGCGCGGGCGTCGTCCTGCCGGCCTTGGCGCCATTGCACATCGCCAAGGTGATCGAGAATTTCGCCGATCGGCTCGGGACTCAACTCGTCGGCGCGCACAATGAAGCGCTCGGCTTCATCGAAATCGCCATAAAGGTAGTAGGCCCAGCCAAGGCTGTCGACGACAGCGTAGTCGTTCTCGCCGAGCGTCACGCCGCGACTGAGCAGCCGGTAGCCTTCCTCAAGCCCCTCAGGCCGGTGGATCAGCGTGTAGCCAAGCTGGTTGAGGCGCGACACCGACTCCGGCTTTTCCGACAGCAGCTCGCGGCCCAGACGCACCGCTTCTGTCCAGCCATCGGGATACTCCAGAAGATACCCAACGGCCGCGATCTTGATCTCGGATCGTCCGTCGGTAGCGACGGCGGCACGGCCATCATCCACTGCGCGTTCGACACGACCGAAGTAGTTGTGTGCGGCGGCGCGCGAGATCAGGATGTCGGCCTTGTCGCGCGCTGTCGGCGCCCGCGCAAGCGCGGCATCGTACGTGCTGATGGCGGCGGTATCGCGATCGGCGCGGGTGAGCACGCTCGCGGCGGAGAGCGCGATGGTCCAGCGATCCGGCGCCAGCCGAACCGCGCGTTGCGCTTCCGCCGCCGCCTTCGCCATGTCGTCGCGCTTGAGCGCCACTTCCGCCAGGCCGATCGCGGCGTCGGGACCGTAGGGCGAGTCAGCGGGAATGCGCTTCAGGATACGCTCGGCGCCAGCGGCGCCACCATCGACCCGGATCAGCGTGTAGGCCGCGCCAAGCGCCCAGTCCGTAGCGGACGGGTCGAGCGCCACGCCCATCTGTGCAAACAGCGCCGATGACGGCGACACCAGGCCGTTCTGCGGCGTCGGATCAGACAGCACCTGCGCGAGCCCTTCGGTGCGGCCGAACTCTTCCGACAGGAACAATGACCAACGCGCGAGGCCGCGCACGAGATCAAGCGGCGGCTCGAACGGCGCCTCGCCGCGCTCCAGACGCGCTTGATTCAGCGCCACGTCCGGCGAATTCGGTGCGAACTTGTCGACGAGGCCATACAGGCGGCGCGCCTCGTCGCGATTGCCAAGGCGGTGCTTCACCAGCGCTTCACGATAGAGAATCTGCGTGGTCTGCGGCCCCGCAAGCTGAAGCAACGCTTCCTCCAGCGAGCTCGGCTCTTCCTCCGAGGGCGGCGTGACGTCGAGCGTTTTTTCCAGACGGGAATACAGCGTGTCAGCGGCGGCGAGATCGCCCGCTGCTTCCGCGATCAACGGCTGCAGCACGCCGCCGAGACGCCCGGGCATGCGCGGCGCGGCTTCCTTGGCGCGCGCGGCGGCCTGCGCCTTGTCGCCTTCGCCGAGCAGGATCCACGGCTCCAGCAGATCGCGGGCGCCATCGCGGTATCGTTCGGGCATGGTGTCGAGCACCGAGCGCGCGCTCGACGGTCGGCCGGCGGCCAGCTCGTCCATGACCACCAGCGACGACACCGCCGCGTTGGACGGCGCGTCGGCTCCGGTTCCCCGAGCCTTGGCAATCACCGTGTCCAGATCGGCGGCCAGAACCGCGTCAACGGTCTTGGGGTAGGTGTGGGAGCCAGCGAAGGCTGTGGCCTGCACCTGCGGCGAGTTGCGCGAGGCGCTGCCCTGAAGAGCAGCCCCGGTCGCGCAGGCGGTGAGCGCCAGGAGACCCAAAGCCGCTACAGCCGACCGTTTCAACGCCATGTTTTTCCCCGCTCAGGGTTGGTGCCAGACCGCGAGAGGCCAAGGTTAGGCTCGCGCCTTCGCGTGCGCAAACAAGCGCTTCACATATTGGGGTAATTAGGGCCGCCGCCGCCTTCGGGGACGGTCCAGTTGATGTTCTGGTTGGGATCCTTGATATCGCAGGTTTTGCAGTGGACGCAGTTCTGGGCGTTGATCTGGAACCGTTTTCCGCCCTGCTGTGACGCGTCGTCCAGCCATTCGTAGACCCCCGCTGGGCAATACCGTGCGGACGGGCCGCCGTAGATCCCCAGCTCGCTGTCACGCTGCAGCGCGGGATTGAGCACCTTGAGGTGCACCGGCTGATCTTCCTCGTGGTTGGTGTTGGACAGGAACACCGAGGACAATTTGTCGAATGTGAGCACGCCGTCCGGCTTGGGATAGGCGATCGGTTTGTACTTCGACGCGGGCTGCGTGCTCGCAGCGTCGGTCTTGCCGTGCTTCAGCGTGCCGAACACCGAGGCGCCCCCGAACAGCGTGTTCCACCACATGTCGAATGCGCCGAGACCGACGCCGACGATCAGGCCGAACCGTGACCACAGCGGCTTCACGTTGCGCACGGTGCGCAGTTCCTTCGCCACGTCGCTCGTCTTGTAAGTGTCTTCGTACTGCTTGAGCACGTCGCGCTGACGGCCGGCGGCGATCGCGTCGAACGCCGCGTCGGCGGCCATCATGCCGGTCTTGATCGCGTTGTGGCTGCCCTTGATGCGCGGCAGGTTGATGAAGCCCGCCGAACAGCCCACCAGCGCGCCGCCGGGAAACGCGAGCTTCGGCACCGATTGCGCGCCGCCCTCGGTGATCGCGCGCGCGCCGTAGCCGACGCGCTTGCCGCCTTCGAGGTGCATGCGCACGTCCGGATGCAGCTTGTAGCGCTGGAATTCGTCGAACGGGCTCAGCCACGGGTTCTTGTAGTTGAGGTGGATTACGAAACCGATCGACACCAACCGGTCGCCGAAGTGATACATCCACGAGCCGCCGCCGGTGTCATCGGAAAGCGGCCAACCAAAGGTATGTTGAACAAGTCCCGGCTGATGCTTGTCGGCGGGGACTTCCCACAGCTCCTTGATGCCGATGCCGAACTTCTGCGGATCGCGGCCCTCGGCAAGTTTGAATTTGTGGATGAGCTGCTTCGACAGCGACCCGCGCGCGCCTTCGCCGAACAACGTGTATTTCGCATGGATCTCGATGCCCGGCGTGAAATCGCCCTTGGCCTCGCCATCGCGCGCGACGCCGAGATCGCCGACCTGCACCCCCTTCACGGCGCCACTCTCGTCATAGACGATCGCCGCCGCCGCGAAGCCCGGATACACTTCGACACCCGCCGCTTCCGCTTCCCGGCCGAGCCAGCGCACAAGATTGCTGAGCGACACGATGTAGGCGCCGTGGTTGCTCATCAGCGGCGGCATCGCCCAGTTGGGCAGCGGCATGGAGCCGGCCGGCCCCAGCATAAGAAAGCGATCCTTCGTCACGGGTGTGTCGATCGGCGCGCCGCGTTCCTTCCAGTCCGGG
>JANNVF010000565.1:0-6259 GCA_031414315.1 Hyphomonadaceae bacterium
CCGGGTCGACGTTCTTGGCGTAGGCGTTCTCGCCATCGAGTTCGATGGCGCCCGTCACCTTGCAGCCGTCGATGGTGTCGTTCATCCGGTTGATGCAGCGCAGGAACGTGGTCTTGCCGCAGCCCGACGGCCCGATGAACGCCGACACCGCCCGGTCCGGGATCGCGATCGACACATCGTGCAACGCCTGCTTCTGGCCGTAGAACACATTCACGTCCTTGGCCGCGACCTTCACCGCAGCGCCAGCGAGCGCGCCCTGGCCCATGAGCTGGCCGAGCGCCGCCGTGGCGAGATCTGCCGACAGCCCTTCCGACGAGTGCGGCGTCATCTGACGATCCATTTCCTGCTCCGCCGCCCGGTCCTGCGATCCCGGCCAAAACAATCGCCATGCCAACGGGGCCAACGAGTTGGTCCCTTCAAACAGCGATCCCTTGGGTGTCCCTACCGGCGTTCTGTGACACTAGCGTGAAATGAGCGTCACGAACGCGGCGCGCGCGCCCGTTCCAGGTAGATGGCGAAGGCCGAACCCCTGCCCGGTTCGCTCTCCACCACGAACCCACCCCGGTGGCGGTTCACGATGTGCTTCACGATCGCAAGCCCAAGGCCCGTACCGGTTTTTTCGGCGGTCTGATCACGTTCGACCCGGAAGAACCGCTCGCTCAGTCGGGGAAGATGCCGGCGCGGAATCCCCGGGCCGGCATCGGCGACCCGCAGGTATGCATAGCTGCGTCCCGATGTCGTCGGCGGTGCCAGGAGCGCGATCCGCGCTGCCTCGCTCCAGCGTCGCCCGGCCAGTTCGGCGGCTGATTCGCGTTCGGCCGCCGCGCCGATCTCCACCAGCACCTCCCCGCCGTCGGGCGAGTACTTCACCGCGTTGTCGATCAGATTTTGGGCGTCCTGCACCAGCTGGAACCGATCGCCGAAGTCGATCTGCTCGGCTGCGTCCACGTTGACGGAAATCTTCACGCCCCGGTCCCGCGCGATCGGCGCCACCGCATCCATGGCTTCGCGCACGACCCCCAGGAGATCGGCGCGGTCGGAGGGGGGAACGTGTTCGTTGAGTTCGATCTTCGACAGCGACAGGAGGTCGTCGATCAGCCGCTTCATGCGATCGACCTGCACGCCCATCATGGAGAGAAAACGCTCGCGGGCGTCGGCGTCATCGCGCGCCGAGCCCGCCACCGTCTCGATGAGCAGCGATAGCGACGTGACGGGAGTTTTCAGTTCGTGGCTGGCGTTGGCGAGGAAATCGGCCCGCATCCGTTCGGTCATGATCTGCGTGGTCTGGTCATGGAAGATCAGCAGGGCGGCGGTGTCGTCCCCCCATGCGATCGGCGCGACGTAGACCCGGAAGTGCTCCTCTACAGGCGCGGGGTTTTCGTACTCCACGGCCCTGGAGGCGCCTTCAACCGCAGCGGCGTGGGCAGCGTCGAGGATCTCGGGGTGCCGGAGAATGGAAGACAGACGCAGGCCCTTCGCCTCGAACTTCAGCTGGCGGCGCGCCTCGGGGTTGGACACCGCGATGCGCCCCTCCCGGTCGATGAGCAGCGCGGCTTCCGGCAGCGCCTCCAGCAACGGGATCAGTTCGGTCAGGATCTTGAGCGGCGCACCTGGGGAAGGGGCAGCAACCGCCACGGCCGCCGCCGCTGGCGCAGCCGGCCAGAAGCGCCAGACTGCGACCCCGCCGGCCACCGCCCCCGCCAGCACGGCCATAGCCGTCCGCAGCGTCTCGCCGGGGATCAGCTCCAGCAGTAGCGCGAGCGCGATCACGGCCGCCAGCACCAGTCCCGCCGGCCGCGCCCACCGCATCAGGAATTCATAGGTCAGAGGCATCGGAACCTTGTATACGTCCATCGGGACGCTGCGTGAGGGGACGCGACTTATTCATGACCAGTCATGGTGAACCATTCTTTACACGTTGCCGCATCCGATCTCGTCGTCGGCGGCATCTAGCCAAGTGACTGGGGCGGAAAACCGTCGTTGGCCACTTTACGCACATATTGAAAGTCGATATGGGTTTATTGACTTTCGGGATGGCGGCAACAATCGCGCGGATCGAAGCATTCCGGGTATCGGGGATCGAGGACCGGCGTGTGAGCAGCTCAGGGGAAGACCGTTCGATGGTGCGCCATTGGTGGATCGGAGTGGGTATCGCAGCCCTTGCGAGCGGATGCGCGACGCAGGCAGAACCGCCTGCGCCGCCGGCTGTCTTTGCCGCCGCGGATCAGGCTGGTGCCGACGCCGCGATCGTTGACGCAGCGTCAATAGAATCCGCGTGGATCGACGGGTTCCAGACGCCGGAACTCACGGCTTTCGTCACCGAGGCGATGGGCGCCAATCCGTTTCTGCGCGCCGCCGATGAACGCGCCCGCGCCGCGCGCAATCGCGCGCAAGGCGCGGCCGGATCATGGCTGCCCGATCTGAACATCAGCTTCTTCTCGTCACGCACCGAAACGCCGATCCCGGGCACGAACGATCGTACGCGCGCCGATCTCACGACGTCGGAGCTCTCCACCACATGGGAAGCGGATCTATGGGGCCGTGTGCTGGATCGCACCCGCGCGCAGTTTGCGGACTCGCGCGCCGCCAACGCCGATCTCGCCGGCGCACGCCTTTCGGTCACTGGGCAAACCGCCCGCGCCTGGATCGATCTCGTGCAGTTCCGCCAGCTTTCCGAACTTGCCGATGAGGATCTCGAGCAGCGCGAACGCGCGCTCGACATCACCAATCGTCGTTACGCCAGCGGCCTGATCGACGCGCTGGCGGTGCGCACCGCGCGCAGCCAGGTCGCGTCCGCGCGCGCCACGCAGGCCGCCCAGCGCGATGCCTTGCTGCAGGCGTCACGCCGGTTGCAGTCCCTGCTCGCGCGCTACCCTGATGGCGGGCTCGCCACCGCGTCCGATCTGCCGACGTTGACGCCGATCACGGCGGCGGGGGCGCCGGCGGATCTGCTCGCACGCCGTCCCGATGTGGCGGCCGCCGAAGCGCGCCTCGACGCGGCCGGCCTGCGCGCCAGCGAAGCGCGCAAGGCGATCCTGCCGCGCCTCACGCTGAGCGCAACGGCCAGCGGCGTGGGCGACGGCCTGCGCGATGTCACCGACATCGACAGTCTCGTTACGCAGGTGCTCGGCGGTCTGGCGCTTCCGTTGTTCAACGGCGGCGCCTTGCGCGCCGAAGCCCGCGCCTCCGCCGCCGATGCGCGCGTCGCAGCCGCGAACTACGTCGACACCGCCATTGGCGCGTGGCGCGAGGTGGAGGAAACCCTCTCCGCGGACGGCGCATTCTCGATCCGCGAAGTTGAATTGGCCAAGGCCGCCGACGAAGCGCGTGAGGCGCAACGTCTGGCCGAACGCGAGTACGCCAGTGGCCTCGCTACCATCTTCGAGCTGATCGACGCCTACACCCGCCGCATCGACGCCGAGCGCGGCCTGATCCAGACCCGCGCCGCCCGCGCCTCCAATCGCGTGACCTACCACGTCGCGCTCGGCGGCGGCGCCAAGACCGGCGGCCTCGCCGCCGAAATCAACTCCCGGGAGACCAACTGATGACCGCCCCGTACGACGATGACGCGCAGGATGCGCCGAAGCGGCCCGTGCTGAAACTCGCGCGGCGCACGATGATGATCGTGGCGCCGGTGGGCGTCATCGTCGCCACCGTGGCGGTGCTTGGCGTCTTGAACGCAACGCGCCCGAAGCCCGAAAAGAAGGATGGTCCGCCCAACCCCGTCGCGGTGCAGGTGGCGCAGGTCGAGGCGCGCGAGACGCGCCTGTCGATCACCGTGCAAGGCGAAGTGCGCCCGCGCGTCCAGGCGGCGCTCGCCGCACAGATCGCCGGTCGCGTGATGTGGGCCGATCCCGCGTTCGCGGAAGGCGGCGCGTTCCGCAACGGGCAAACGCTGGTCCGCATCGATGACGCCAACTACCGCCTCGCCGTGATCCGCGCCCGCGCGCAGGTGGCGCAGGCCCGCGAAGGCGTCGCCCGCGAAGAAGCGGAAGGCGAAATCGCGAAGAAGGACTGGGAGACGCTGGGCGTCGGTACAGCGTCGCCGCTCGCGCTTCGCGAACCGCAGCTCGCGCAGGCGCGCGCGGCGCTGGATGCCGCGCAGGCGCAATTGCGCACCGCCGAACTCGACCTTGAACGCACCAACATCCGCGCGCCGTTCGACGGCCGCATCCGCCTGAAGCGCGCCAACGTCGGTGACTATGTGGGCCCCGGCGCGCCGGTCGCCGACGTGTTCGCCACCGCCGTGATGGAAGTGCGCATCCCGCTGGCGGATGGTGATCTCGCCACGCTGCAGACACCTGTCGGCTACAGCGCCAGAGCGGGCGCGGGTGCGCCCGCGCATCTCACCTCGACGGTCGCCGGGCAGACCCGGCGCTGGGAAGGCCGGCTCGTGCGCACCGAGGCGGCGATCGATCCGCAGACGCGGATCGTCTACGGCATTGTGGAAGTGCGCGACCCGTTCTCAAGCCGCCATCCCGCGCCGCTGGCGCCCGGCCTGTTCGTCACCGCGCAGATCGACGGCGCCAAGTCGGAGTCGTTCCTGGCGGCGCCGCGCTCGGCCCTGAAGCGCAACACCTACGTCTACGTCGTCAAAGCCGACAACACGATCGATGTGCGCGAAGTCCACGCTGCGCAGACGACCGGTGATGAAGTCTATTTCCGCACCGGCGTCGCCGCCGGGGAGCGGGTCGTCGTTTCCACCTTGGGGTCGCCGCGCCAAGGCATGAAGGTGACACCGATCGCGCGGGCGGCCGCTATCGCCGACGACGATCTTAGGCAGCGTTCGGAATAGGAGCGGGTCATGCTGAAGGGTCTTGTCGACTGGTGGGCGCGCAATCCGGTCGCCGGCAACCTGCTGATGCTGGCCTGCGCGGTGGCGGGCTTTCTCTCCTTCACGAAGATGGAGAAGGAATTCTTCCCGCCGGGCGCTGACAACGCGGTCTACATCCAGGCGTTCTGGCCGGGCGCATCGCCCGAGGACATGGAGAGCCAGGTCACGGTGCGTCTCGAAGAGGCGGTGGCCGATCTCGACGGCATCAACTGGGTGCGCTCGCGGTCGAGTGAAAGCTCGGCATGGATCAACCTCGCCGCCAACCCCGGCGTCGATGTCGAGGCGCTGACCCAGGAAGCGCGCTCCAAGATCGAAGCGACGAGCGGCCTGCCGCCCGGCCTTGAGCCCGTACAGGTGACCCGCCGCATCGGGCGCAACTGGTCGATCATCATTTCGGTGCACGGCCGGACAGACGAGCGCACCCTGCGCACGACCGCCGAGCGTCTGCGCGACCAGATCGGCCTCATCGACGGCGCAACCAACACCATCGTGGTCGGCGCCCGTGAGCCGGAAGTCTCCATCGAAGTGTCCGACGAGGCGCTGCGGCGCTTCGGCCTGACCTTTGATGACGTCGCCGGCGCCATCCGGCGCACCTCGATCAACCTTTCATCGGGCGCGGTGCGCACCGACGACGGCGACTACCAGTTGCGCGCGCGCAACCTCGCCGACAGCCAGGTGGATTTTGAAGCCATCGTCGTGCGCCAGACGCCTGACGGCGGCATCGTGAAGGTGAGCGACGTCGCGCGCGTGCTCGACGGCTTCCAGGACGTGAACGCCTACTCGCGCCAGAACGGCGAACCGTCGCTGATCGTCAGCGTCCAGACCGGCGACGTGTTCAACATCCAGGAAGTGGCCAAGAAGGTCGAGGAGACCATCGAGAAGGCGCGCGAAACGCTGCCGACCGGACTGGAGATCACCACCGTCTACAACGAGAAGGAAGACTACAACTCGCTGACTGGCATCCTGTTCCAGAACGCGATGCAGGGCTTCGGGCTGATCTTCTTGCTGCTGTTGTTGTCGCTGCACCCGAAGGTGGCTGTGTGGGCCACCATCGGCGTGATGACGGCCTTCCTTGGCTCGTTCTTCATCCTGCCGTACGTCGGCGTGTCGCTGAATTTCATGACCGTGTTCGGGTTCCTGCTGGTGCTGGGGATCATGGTCGATGACGCCATCATTGTGGGCGAAGCGGTCTACGAGCGGATGGAGCGCGGCGAGCACGGCGTCGACGCTTCGATTGTCGCCACGCAACTGGTGCTGAAGCCCCTGATGGCGTCGGTGCTCGTGACCATGCTCGCATTCTCACCGTTGATGCTGCTGCAGAGCGAGGTGCAGCAGTTCACGCGGTCGATCTCGATCGTGGTGATGTCGACGCTGTTCTTCTCGCTGATCGAGTCGCTCATCATCCTGCCGGGCCACCTCGCGCAC
>JANNVF010000566.1:0-3825 GCA_031414315.1 Hyphomonadaceae bacterium
GGACAAGCCGGGTGACTTTGCTGGTGGATCCGTTGAAGTGTCCACCAAGGAATTTCCAAACACCCGCGTGCTGGACGTCAGTTTCAACACCGGATACAACTCCCAGTCGACCTTTCGGGATTTCTCGTTCGTCCCGCAGCGCGGACTGGACTTCCTCGGCTTCGACGCCGGCGGACGGCGGCAGCCGCCGAAAGGCGCGACCGATCCCGCTGTGGTCAAGACGCCGTCCCAGACTGAAGCGTTCGGCGAATCGATCCGGAATGTCTGGACGCCAGTTCCTACCGCGATCACGCCGAATTTCGGGGCGTCGGTGAACTTCGGCGGCCGACTCGGCGGCGACAACGCCCCGTTTGGTTACGTGCTCTCCGCGAACCTGAACCGGGAGACAGAGGCGACCCCGAATCGATTCTTCCAGATCATTGTCGATGAAAGTGGGTTGGCAGAAACGAGTCAGACAGTGAATCAGGCGACCAGCCTCGTCGACCTCGGCGGCATCGCCAATTTTGCATTGCGGCTTGGGAGCGCTAACAAAATCGGCTGGAAGAACCTCTACACGCGTAACGCAGAAGAGCTGGTATCGCGTGCCATCAACTATTCGCCATTGGGTGGAGTCGGCGGATCTCAGTCGGTCTATCAGGTGAGATACGTCACACGAACCTTGGTCCAATCACAACTGACAGGGGATCATCTCTTCAACCGGCTACTTGGGTCTCGGCTGGAATGGAAAGTGACCGTTGCTCAGGCGAAACGTGACGAGCCTGAGAACCGATCGGTGATCTATCAGAAGGAACAGGTCGATTCGGCATACTATCTGAGTTCCAGCCGCCAAGGCAATTTCTGGTTCCGGTTTCTGCGAGACGAAGTGCGAAACGCTCAGATCGACTGGAGTACTCCGATTGCGCGTTTGCTCGGCGATGGTTCGCTCATCAAGTTTGGCATCCTGGGGAAGCTAAGGAATCGTCAGTTCGAAGCGTCGCGCTACCGGACGCAGTTCGCTGTCGGGCAGCGGGACCCCTTGTTGTTCCTGCCACCGGAGCAGTTGTTCTCGCCAGAGGCGCTAAGCCCGGGCCTTCTCCGACTGGATCGGCTTACCTCGGCAGCGCTTCCATATGAGGCAGACGACAATCTCAATGCGTACTACGCAATGCTGGACGTTCCGGTGCGTCCGTGGCTTCGAGTGGTCGGAGGCGTTCGGCGCGAGGACTGGGCGCTCGACATCTACGACCTCCGCAAGGATACCCTGCCTCCGATCACGATACGTCGCAACAACGACGTGCTCCCCTCACTGAATGTCACGCTGAAACTGTCGGAGCGACAGAATCTCAGGCTTGCGGCATACGCCACCGTCGCTCGTCCTGATCCCCGCGAAATCACCAGAGACAGTTACGAGTCCGTGTCGGGTGATTGCAACACGATCGGTAGTCCTTCGTTGACGCGGACCACGATCCGGAATGCAGATGTACGTTGGGAGCGGTATCCGCGAGCCGGTGAGATTCTGGCTGTGAGTGCGTTCGCCAAGAATTTCACGGACCCAATCGTCGAGCTGATCGGCACCGATGACGGAAAATGCGTGTACTTGCCGACGAATGCGACTTCTGCAACGCTGCGCGGTCTCGAGTTCGAGTTTCGGCGTGGGCTGACATTCTTGCCCGGGCCATGGAAGCAGCTTTCGACGGGTGTGAACATGACCTTCGTGCAGTCGAGTGCGACGATTCCGTCCGGCGGCAGTGCGGTGGGTGTCGAGGTGATCTCTCGCAAACTCCGGCTGCAGGGTCAATCCGACCAGATTGCGAATGTCAACTTGCTGTACTCCACGTCAGATGGCCGTTTCGAGTTCAGTGTGCTGGGTAACTACTTCAGCACACGCAATTACCGCTACGGGGACGTGGTGTTCGTGACCACGGGTGGCGTCGAAAAGCCGGTGGTCCTTCCCGACACATTCGAGGAAGGGCGATTCACTCTTGACGCCAAGCTGCGCCGGCGGATGGGCCGGACCACTGTGACGCTGGCGGCACGAAACCTCACGGACAACGAGCGCTCGTTTGTGCAGGACGGACCGAGAGGAAAGCAGGTTGTTGGATATCTGCGGCCAGGTGTCGGCGTGAGCCTGGGAGTCGGTTATGCTCTTCGCTAGCTCGGCGTGTGCGATTCGCCGTGTTGTCCGTTCCGCTGCGACCATCGCGACCATCGCGACCGCTGTGACGCTACTCGGATGCGCGGAAGGACTGGCGCCTCTGACTTCCGCCGAATCACCGCAGGAACTGATCGTCACGGTCCTCCGTCCGGGCGCAGTTCGCCTGCGCTGGAGGCCAGCGACCGCGGCGAGAGGTACCGTGCAGGCATACATCATCCAGCGCCGCGAGAACTTCTCCGGTTCGTTCGCCGAGGTGGCCAGAGTTCAGATCAACGGCCTGGCGCAATTGCTTTGGATCGACAGCGACGTGCGCCCGGAAACAGTTTATGGCTACCGAGTGATTGCCGTCACCTCCCTCGGTGATCAATCCTTGCCGTCCAGCGTCGGCGGAGCGATTACGCCGCCACCGCCAGGGATAGAGATCGTGACGACCGCTCAGGTCATCTCCGCCGAATCGATCGATCCGGATGGCTACCAAGTCATGATCATGGGTCCCGATACGGTTCGCGCGGCACTCAGCCCGGTAGCGACGCAACGGTTCTCTCCCTTGAAGGTCGGTACGTATACGGTGTCCCTGACCGGCGTGATCGAGCGCTGCACAATCGAGACGCCCTCGGTGCAGGTGGTGGTCACGGACACCAGCGCCATCACGTTGGCGAAGGTGCGCTTCGACGTCACCTGCCGAGACCCTAATCGCGGCAACCTGACTGTCGCGGTGAACCAGACCGGTGTCCTGCTGGATCCTTCAGTGACGGTCGATGTGCTTGGGCAGGCGTCGGATACGACACTGCCGGTCGCACAGCGCGTCTTCAGCGCCCAGCGTCTCGTGACGGTCGGCTCACCGACTGTCACGTTCACCAATGTGCGTCCTGGCACGTACACCGTGAATGTGAAGGACATTGCCAGCAACTGTACACTGACCGGTACGCCAGCGCGAAGCGCGAACATCCGGACGCTCTCGATCGATACGGTGACCTATGCGGTGGCATGCCGCGATACCGCGCCGCCGCCGCCGACGAGCAACGCGCCATTCATCTGGCGTAATCGCTGGACGCCGAAGACCGGTCCGGCCAACTCCGCCGTCGTGCTCGAATCCTCACTGGATCTCACCGCGCGCACCGGACAGAACGTCAAGGGCATTCGGGCGACGATCACGTACGACCCGGCGGTGCTCCGGTACGAGTCGGACGATGCGGGACAGATCAATCAGCTGACGGTCAATGGAGCGACGCCGGGGGTGGTGGAGATTGTCGGGCTCACGAGTGGGGCTGCCAGGACCGGCGTAGTCAGTCTGTACAAGCTGAACTTCACCGCCATCGGTGCGAACGGTGCCACGTCTGCGAGTGGATCGCTCGGCGTGCAGGCGTCCTCTCAGGCAGCGGGTGCTCCGGCCGTGTCCTTCAGTGATTCGGTCCGCGTCGTCGAAGATACGTTCACGGTCGGCACCGGCGGCGGTGCCGCCAATCAGCCGCCGACCGCACGTGCGGGTGGTCCATACACTGGCGCGGCGGGGGCTGCGCTGACGTTGTCCGGTGCCGGTTCGACCGACGCCGATGGTACCATCGCCAGTTACGCCTGGACGTTCGGTGACAATACCTCGGGCACCGGCGTGAGCCCTTCGAAGACGTACGCCGCGGCCGGTACATTCACCGCCACGTTAACGGTCACGGACAACAGGGGCGCAACCGCGA
>JANNVF010000567.1:0-2102 GCA_031414315.1 Hyphomonadaceae bacterium
GCCCTACCGCGCCTTGCTGCGCCTGCATCCAATGCAGGCCGATGGCCACGGAGTGGGCGCAGATTTTTCCCCACTCGCGCGAGTCGCGGCAGGTGCAGAGGTTCTCGATGTCGATGGGGCCATTGATGACGAGGCCCGCGCGGAAGGTAAGTTCGCCCGCCTGCACGACGCCGCGCAACATCGGCGGCTGCCAGTCGGAACTCAGAACGTGATCCTGCTCGACGTAGCCGCGCGCGCGCTTCACGGCTTCCCAGCCGGCGGCTTTTTGGAAGAGGGCGTCTGTGAGTTCGACGGGCACGGCGTCAGTATGCCGGGCGCAGGTGGCGGACGCCAGTGGGACAGAGGGGCTTGCTCAGGGCGAGGGCGGGGTGTCGATGGTCACAATGCCGGTCTCGTTGGTGCCAAGGAAGAAACCCTGGGCATAGTCATACCTCTGGTTGACGGCGCCATTGAACGTGAGGCGGCGGGTCGTGCCCGCCTGGGTGAAGGTGCCGGTGAAGAGTCCTTTGGCTGGAGTGAACTTCACGGTGAGCGTGTTGGGGCCGGCGTAGGTGACGACATTGTTCGGGCTGATGGTGACGAGGTTGGAGATGGGTTGCGCGAGGTTGCCCAGCGCAAGCGCGACGTTCGCGGTCGGCAGTTCGATGATGCGGGCGCCGACGGCGGGCGGGCGATAGATCGAGCCGGTGAACACGACCGTGGCGTCGAAGCCGTTGGTGTAGTACTTCGGCAACGGGCCGGCCGGGCGAATCCAGCGCGTGGTGCCGAGCAGATCGTCGGCCGGGCTGGTGTTTACCCAGCCGATCAGCAGCCCGCGGTTGGCGTAGAGCTGGACGTAGAGCGGCCACATGGAATTTCCCCAGACATTCGTATTTGCGACCGACACCGCCTGCGAGACTTTGGTGCCGTCCGCCAAGGTGCCGGCGAAGGTCATGGTGCCGCCGGCGGAGAGAACGGCGGTGCCGTAGCCGTAGCCTTGGGGTGAAGGATTGGATGTCGTGGGATCGGGGGGAATGATGACGGTGTAGCGCATGGCCGGGGCGCGGCGGGTGCGGGCGTTGAAGACCGCGCGATCGCCGTGGAGCAGGGCGGGGTCGTCCCATCCGGCGGAGTTGACCGTGCCGTTGACGGCGTCCTCGCCGTTCAGGCCAAGGCACCAGACGACGTTGAGTGGAGCCAGCGGGAGACGGTTGATCGCGTTCGTGGCCTTGCCATCGAGGTCGAACTTGCCGGACGCGGCATGGGTTTTGCCGCCGACCTTGATCGAAGCGGTGTAGGTGCCTTTGTCGGTGGTGGTGAGCTTGAAGAAGCCGGCGTTGGTGTGCCGGACATTGTTGGTCTGGAAGAGCCCGGTGTAGATGCCCTTGACCGGGACGAACGGATTGGTGACGAAGTTCGCCGTGATGGCGAGGCCGGGCTGCATGTTGATGGTGAGTTTGGTGGCATTGCCCAGCACCGGGCCACCCGTCTCGGTCCAGTTGGAGAAGACATTGCCGGCGGAGGGTGTGGCGGTAAGGGCGTAGTTGCGGCCGATGTCGAGGCGTTGGCCACTGGTGGCTCCGGCGATGGTACCGCTGCCGGTCTTGGTCAGCACAAGCCCGGTGGGCACGCCATAGAGAATCGCGCGAGTGTTGGTGATCGAATAATTGCCGGCGAAGTCCTGCGAGTGGACGCGGATCCAGTTCGTGCCCGGCGCGAGCGGAACCGTGGCGTTCCACGCGTTCGACGCGGTGACTTGCACGCGCGCGCCGCTGCCAACCACCTCGATGTTGACGGCACCATAGACGTCTCCCAGCCGAATGTTGTCACTGGCTTTGCCGCGGACAAGGACGCTGGCATTGGTCACGCGCACTCCGACGGATGGCGAGGTCACGGTGACCGTCGGGCGTGTCAGGTCCGCCGGGGTTTGACCGATGAAATAGGGCAGGCCCGCAACGGTAATGGTGGTGCTCCGCTGGCCCAGGAGGTTGGGCTCGACTGCGTAAGTGACGATGGCCGAACCGCTGTAGTTGGAGCCCGAGGTGACCGTGACCCACGAGGAGGTGTTGATGATCGTCCAGTCGCAGCCGTTAGTGCCGGTGACGACGATGTTGCTGCTACCC
>JANNVF010000568.1:0-11397 GCA_031414315.1 Hyphomonadaceae bacterium
CAGGCGGATCACGGCGGCGTCGGTCATGGGGTGGTGCTCCCGAAGGCCTTGACGATACCGCTTTGACACCGGTGTCACAAGATGCTGACACTGCGGCGGAGGAGGCGTGGATGGCGATGGGGGAGAGCAGGACGCCGCAGAATGCGCCGACCCGCCGGAGCGTTGCGCTGACGGGACTCGCGGCGATGACGCTGGCGCCGTCCGCGCAGGCCGCCGCGTCGCCCGTCGCGATGACGCGGTGGGGCCGCGTGCGCGGGGTCGCGGATGCGGGCGTGCTGACCTTCAAGGGCATTCGCTATGGCGCCGATACCGCGCCGCGCCGCTTCATGGCTCCAGCGCCGCCAATACCGTGGCGCGGCGTTGCCGACGCGATGCAGTACGGCGCCGCGTCACCGCAGCGCGGCGACGAAGCCAATCAGAGCGAGGACTGCCTCTTTCTGAACGTTTGGACGCCGCGATTGCGCGACGGCGCGCGGCGGCCGGTGATGGTCTACATCCACGGCGGCGGCTACGCGACGGGATCGGGGTCGAGCCCGCTCACCGATGGCGCGTTGCTGGTGCGGCGCGGTGATGTCGTTGTCGTCACGCTCAATCACCGGCTCAACATCTTTGGGTATGCCCACCTGGCGCGGCTCTCGCCGGGCCTGGCGGATTCCGGCAACGCGGGCCAGCTTGATCTTGTGCTCGCGCTGCAGTGGGTGCGCGACAACATCGCGGCGTTCGGCGGCGACCCGGGCAACGTCACGGTGTTCGGACAATCCGGCGGCGGCGCGAAGATTGCCACGCTGATGGCCATGCCCGCAGCGCGCGGCCTGTTCCATCGCGCCGCGACCATGAGCGGTCAGCAGGTGACGGCGTCTGGGCCGTTCAACGCGACACGGCGCGCGCGCACGCTGCTGGAGACGCTGAGCCTCACGCCGGAGCGTGTGAAAGAGCTGCGCGGCATGCCGGCGGCGCGACTGGTGGCTGCGCTCGCGGTGGAAGATCCGGTGCTGGGATTCGGTGGGCTATACTTTGGTCCGGTGATGGATGGGGCCGTGTTGCCGCGCCATCCGTTTTATCCCGACGCGCCGGCGCAATCGGCGCACATCCCGATGATCATCGGTAACACCCACGATGAAACGCGCGCGTTTCTCGGCAACGATCCGCGCAACTTCACGCTGACGTGGGATGATCTGCCGGGAAAGCTCACGCTTGCCAACATGCGCATCGATGTGGCGCCGGAGCGGGTGATTGCGGAATACCGTCGCCTCTATCCGGCGTACACACCGAGCGACGTGCTGTTTGCCGCCACCACGGCCGCGCGATCCTGGCGCGCGGCGATCATCGAGGCCGAGGCGCGTGCAAATGCCGGAACCCCGGCGTTCGTGTATCAGCTTGACTGGCGCTCGCCCCGCGCTGGCGGCAAGTTCGGCGCCCATCACACGCTTGATATTCCCCTGGTGTTTCGCACGCTCGGCAGCGCCGGCGACATGACGGGAACGAGTGCCGCCGCGCGTGCGGTGTCGGATGCGCTGAGCGACGCCTTCATCGCCTTTGCACGCACCGGAGTACCTGTCGTACCAGGCGTTTCGCATTGGGCGCCCTATACGCTGGCGCAGCGCCAGACGCTGATCTTCGATGAGGCGCCGCACATGGCGGATGATCCGCGCGGCGCGGAACGGCGTTTCTTCGCGCAGATACCGTACGTCCAGCCGGGGACGTGACGCGTCATGCGCGTACGCGTCGTTCTTCCAGGTCAAGCTGCGCGTAGGCGCGCACCAGTCCCGCCCACACGGCGCGGCTCTCGGCGAAATCGCGCGGAAACATCGCGTCCAGACCCAGGAAGAGCGAAACGTCCTGCACCGGTTTTCCGGTGCAGGCGACGCCCATCGCGTGCAGGCGATCGGCCAGCGGATCGACAATGCCGCCGCCATTGCAGGCGCGGTCGCGAATGAACCGCATCCAGCCCGCAAGCGGCAGGCAGAGGCGGTCGATGGAGCGTCCGGCGCGGACGGTGTCGATGATCGTGCCGAACAGCCGCACGGGCAATTTCTGCGTGCCATCCCACGCGATCTGCGCCAGCCGGTGCGGCAGCGACGGATTGCGGAAACGCGCGAGGATGGTGTCGATGTAGTTCGGCAGATCGAGACCCGGGGACGGGGAGAGCGTGGGCGCTACGTCCTGCCGCATCATCTCCTCCACCCGCGAAGCAAGCCGCGCATCGCGCATCGCCTCGGCTACACTCTCGTAGCCGAGGGCGAGGCCAAGGTAGGCCAGCGTGGAGTGGGCGCCGTTGAGCAGGCGCAATTTCGCTGCTGCAAAAGGCGCAACATCAGTGGTGATGGTGACGCCGAGAGGCGCCCAGTCGGGATGGGGCCCGCTGAACGCGTCCTCGATCACCCATTGCGTGAACGTTTCGCGCTGCACCGGCCAGGCGTCATCACGTCCGAGCTTGCGGACATGGTCGATCAACGCCGCGTCGGTGGCGGGGGTGATGGAGTCGACCATCGTGTTCGGAAAGCACGCGTTGGCTTCGATCCACGCGGCGAGCGTCGCGTCACCCTGTGCTGCGAACCGCACCACGGCGGCGCCCAGCTTGTCGCCATTGTGAGCGAGGTTGTCGCACGAGATCGTGGTGAACGCGGGGAGGCCCGTAGCGCGGCGCAGGCGCAGGCCTTCCACGATCCACCCGATGACACTTGTCGGAAACGATGCCTCGGCCAGATCGACGCTGATGTCGGGATGCGCGAGATCGAGCGCGCCGGATGCGTCGAAGCCATAGCCTTTCTCGGTCACGGTGAGCGTCACCAGATGCGTCGTAGGCGCTACGAGCCGCGCCGCGATACGGGCGTGATCGACGGGGGAGACGAGCAATTCGTGCAGCGCGCCGATCACGCGATGGCGCGGCGTCTCGGCGAATTCCACGAGCGTGTACAGGCCGTCCTGCGGCGCGAGCTTGTCGCGCACCACGCTGCTCTTCAGCGCCACGGCGCTGATCGCCCAGCGCGGGTCGGTGGCGAGCGCCCGATCAAACACGTCGGCCTGATGGGCGCGGTGGAACGCACCCGGTCCGAAATGGACGACGCCGATGGTCGTGGCGGCGCGGTCGTAGGGCAGCGACACCGTCGCCTCCGACAGACGGGCGGAGGGGGTCTGGACCGTGGCGTTCATGGATCTATGGTAACCGGTGTCATTTTGGTGTAAACCCTCCTGGCGATGCTTTCACGCGGCACTGGTGTGGGGACGCACTGCGCGGTATCAATAAAATGTCCACAGGGACAAAATCGGCAGGACACAGATATGGCCCGCAAGGCTCAAGCGCAGGCGCGGCCAGCGGAGGCCGTCGCGGAGACGGCCCGGGCGGCGCCCAAGCGGCGGGCCACGATCAACGACATCGCGCGGCTGGCGAAGGTGTCGAAAAAGACGGTGTCGCGGGTTATCAATGACAGCCCGTTCGTCAAGGAAGACACCCGCAAGCGCATCGCCGAAATCATGCTCGACCTCGGCTATGAGCCCGATCCGCAGGCGCGGGGGCTGGCGTTCCGCCGGTCGTTCCTCATCGGGCTGATCTACGACAACCCCAACGCGCAGTTCGTGGTGACCATGCAGGAGGGCCTGCTCGACGGCGTGCGCGGCTCTGGTTTCGAACTCGTGGTGCATCCGTGCGATCGCAACAGCCCGAAGTTCCTCGATGACGTGCGGTCGTTCGTGGAGCGGCAGAAACTCTACGGCGTGGTGCTGCTGCCGCCGATTTCGGAGAACGACAAGCTGACGGCGCTGCTGGAGGACCACGGCTGCCGCTATGTGCGCGTGGCGTCGGCGGTGCTGGACACGCCTGCGCGGCTGGTGTCGTCGAATGACCGCATCGCCACCGCCGAAGCGGCCAATCACCTTGCGGATATGGGTCATACGCGCATCGGGCTGATCGAGGGACCGCCGGGATTCCGCTCGCGGATCGAACGGCGCGCGGGCTTTGAAGAGGCGCTGAAGAAGCGCGGGCTGTCGCTGTCGAAGGACTGCGTGGTCGACGGCGCCTACACGTATGACTCCGGCGTTGCGGGCGCCAAGGTCCTGCTGTCCCTCAAGAACCGGCCGACCGCGATCTTCGCCTGCAACGACGAGATGGCGGCGGGCGTCTACCAGGTCGCGCGCGAGAGCGGGTTGTCGGTGCCGGAAGATCTGTCGATTGTCGGCTTCGATGACACGCCGATGTCGAACCGGCTCTGGCCGCCGCTGACGACCGTGCGCTGGCCGATCCTGGAAATGGGGCGCTCGGCGGCGCGCAAGCTGCTGGCCGAACTGCGCGGCGAGACGCCCACGACGCCCGACGCCTTCGAACCGCGCCTCGTGCTGCGCAAATCCACCGCGCCGCCACGGCCGTGAGCGATTGCACCCGATAATGACACCGGTTACCATGGATCACCAACAGGCATCCAGAAGTCACCAAGAGTCCTCAAGAGACCCCCCGGAGTCACCTGTGCTGCATGAAGACCGTCTGTTTCCCGCAGAGCCGTCCGTGCGCGTCGTGGCGCGGCGGCTCTACGCGGAGGTGCGGTCGCTGCCGATCGTCAGCCCGCACGGCCACACCGATCCGAGCTGGTTTTCGGAGAACGCGCCGTTCTCCAACGCCGCCGATCTGATCCTCGCGCCCGACCACTACATCTATCGCATGCTCTACAGTCAGGGCGTCGATCTCGCGGCCCTGCGGGTGCCGGCGCGCGATGGCCGCGCACTGGCGGCGCCGCGTGATGCGTGGCGGCTGTTTGCGGCGCATGCACATCTCTTCCACGGCACGCCGACGGCGATCTGGCTGAGGCACACGTTCTCTGAGGTGTTCGGCATCAGTGAACGGTTGAGCGCCGCGACGGCGGATTACTATTTCGACGCGATCGGCGAGAAACTCGCGCAGGACACGTTCAGGCCGCGCGCGCTGTTCGATCGCTTCGGGATCGAGACGCTGGCGACGACGGAAAGTCCGAGCGACAGTCTTGAACACCACATCCGCATCCGCGAGAGCGGGTGGGGCGGTCATGTGATCAGCGCCTATCGGCCCGATGCCGTGGTTGATCCCGAGCACGAAGATTTCGGCGCGGCGATGGAGTGCTTTGCGGCGCGCACGGGCGTCGATGTGTATGACTGGGCGGGCTATCTGGAGGCGCACCGCATCCGCCGCGCCGCTTTCGCTGCGATCGGCGCGACGTCCACCGATCACGGCCATCCCACCGCGCGCACGGCCGATCTTTCCGAACACGACACCGAGGCGCTGTTCACCCGCGTCATCTCAGGTCTGTTCACGCCGGAAGACGCCGAGCTGTTCCGTGCGCAGATGCTGACGGAGATGGCGAAGATGAGCGTCGACGACGGACTCGTGATGCAGATTCATCCGGGCTCGTTCCGCAATCACAACCGGCTGCTGCACGGCACGCACGGACGTGACAAGGGCGCCGACATGCCGCAGGCGACGGACTATGTGCGCGCGCTGAAGCCGCTGCTCGATCGGTTCGGCAACGATCCGCGGCTATCGCTCATCGTGTTCACCCTGGACGAGACGGCGTATGCGCGCGAACTCGCGCCGCTGGCGGGGCATTATCCGGCGCTGAAGCTGGGGCCCGCGTGGTGGTTTCACGACAGCCCGGAAGGCATGCGCCGCTTCCGCGAACAGACCACCGAGACGGCGGGGTTCTACAACACCGTTGGCTTCAACGACGACACCCGCGCGTTCCTGTCGATACCAGCTCGCCACGACATGGCGCGGCGCGTGGACTGCGGTTTCCTCGCGCGCCTTGTCTGCGAGCATCGGCTCGACGAGGAGGATGCGCGCGAAGTGGCTGTCGACCTCGCCTACACGCTCGCCAGACGCGCCTACAAACTCGACACCATTCATTGATCGGGGAGGATCACATGTTCGCCAAGACTTATCACGCCACGCATCCAGATATGATGGACGGCGCCGACAATGACGCGCTGCGCAGCCGCTATCTGATCACCGATCTGTTTCAGGCCGATCGGGTGTCGCTCAACTATTCGCACAACGAGCGCATGGTGATCGGCGGCGCAGCGCCGGTGAAGGACACGCTCAAGCTGCCGGTGCAGACCGCGCCGGAATCGGCCAAGGGCAAGCCGTTCCTGGAGCGCCGCGAACTCGGCGTCGTGAATGTGGGGGAGGGATCGGGCGTCGTCACTGTGGACGGCGAGGCGCACGAGATGCATCCGCGCGATTGCCTCTACGTGGCGATGGGCTCGGCGGACGTGACGTTCAAATCCACGGATCCGAAGACGCCCGCGAAATTCTATCTGGTCTCGACGCCGGCGCATGCGCGGTTCGAAACCAAGCGCGTGCCGATCGACAAGTCCTCGCCGCTGGAGCGCGGCGCGCTGGAGACGTCGAACGAGCGCACCATCCACCAGCTCATCGTGCCGTCCACCTGCCGGTCCGCGCAGCTGCTGCTCGGCCTCACCATCCTGAAGACCGGCAGCGTCTGGAACACGATGCCGCCGCACCTGCATGATCGGCGCTCGGAAGTGTATCTCTACTTCGGGCTGAAGCCCGACGAGCGGGTCTTCCACTTCATGGGCGAGCCGGAGAAGGCCCGCCACATCGTCATGCAGAACGACGAAGCGGTGATGTCGCCGCCGTGGTCGATCCACATGGGCTCGGGCACCAGCAACTATTGCTTCGTGTGGGCGATGGGCGGCGAGAACCTCGACTACACGGACATGAACGTCCTCGACATCTGCCAGCTGAAATAGAGGAAAAGATGAGCTCGAACATGTTCAGCCTCGCAGGCAAGGTGGCGCTCGTCACCGGCGCCAACACCGGTCTCGGTCAGGGCATCGCGCTGGCGCTCGCGGAAGCGGGGGCCGACATCGCGGCGGCAGGTTTCGTCGCGCCGACGGAAACCGAAGACAAGGTGAAGTCTCTCGGGCGGCGCTTTGTCTCCATCGATGCGAACCTGTCCACCATCGAGCCGGTGGAGCGCATCGTGGATGAAACCGTGCGCGGCCTCGGGCGGATCGACATTCTCGTCAACAACGCCGGCCTCATCCGCCGCGCCGATGCCGTGGAGTTCAGCGAGAAGGACTGGGACGACGTGATGAACGTCAACATCAAGGCGGCGTTCTTCATGTCCCAGGCCGCGGGCAAGCGCATGATCGCGCAGGGCTCCGGCAAGATCATCAACATCGCGTCGATGCTGTCGTTCCAGGGCGGCATCCGCGTGCCGTCCTACACCGCGTCGAAAAGCGGCATCGCCGGCATCACGCGATTGCTGGCCTGCGAGTGGGCGTCGAAGGGGCTGAACATCAACGCCATCGCGCCTGGCTACATGGCCACGGACAACACCGCGCAGCTGCGCGCCGACGAACAACGGTCGAATGAGATTCTCGGCCGCATTCCGGCGGCGCGGTGGGGCGAGCCGGCGGATCTTGGCGGTACGGCGGTGTTTCTGGCGAGCCGCGCGTCGGACTATCTGAACGGCGCGGTCATCCCGGTGGACGGCGGCTGGCTGGCGCGCTGACGAGCGCGTTCAGATACGCTTCGACATTGGTGTAGCCATCGCCGTCGCGATCGGCGGAACCATCGGTTGCGTTGGCGGGATCGAGCCCGTGCGCGCGCTCCCATGCGTCGGGCATGCCGTCGTGATCGGTGTCGGGCGCGACGACGCCCTGCTGCAACACGGGCCAACCGCCGACTTCGTCCTGACTGTTGATGTGGCCGCCGCTGCGCTGCGCGACAGACACAACGATGCGGGTGTCGGCGCTGTCGCGACGCCGTGAGGCGCCGGCGTCCGCGAGGATGCGCACGTAGGCAGATGAAGCGCTCTCCGGTGTGACCGGCGCGACCTCGGCCGGGGCCGCGAGTCGGTAGCTGTTTGCCTGCAGTCCCGTCACGAGGCTCCACGGATCGGCGGGCAGGGCGTCGTCCATCGTGTTGCCCGCGAAGAATGCGCGCGCCAGGGCGTTGGACTCTTCGAACGCCAGCGCGCCGGTGGAATTGGGGCCGCGGACGTAGGCGTTGTCGATGAAGTTGTACGCCACATGCTGCGCGGTGTCGGCGTTGTAGCCGGAAAACCGCCCGCCCCAGTTGTAGAACACGTTGCTGCGAAACTCGATCAGCGGGCCGACCGGATCTTCTGCGCCATTGTGATAGTTGCCGGGGCGGGGGCCGCGCGCGCGGTGGTGCGCCCAGAGATTGTGATGAAAGCTGATCCGCGCGCCATGCGAAGCGCGCACCAGCGTGCCGTACCCGTGCGGCCCCTTGGCGTGGCGTGACTGGTCCAGCGATTCCGCGATGATCGACCACTGCACGGTCACGTCGTAGGGGCCGTCGTCCAGCGGTTCGTAGCGGCCCGCCACGGAGAGCGTCTCATCGATCGACCAGCTCGCGGACACATGATCGAGCATGATGCGCCGGCCGCGCGTCACGCTGATCGTATCCGCTTCGGCGCCGGAGGCATCGCCGAGGCGCGCGCGGATGTAGCGGACAACAACATCATCGGCCGCGATCACGAGCGGCTGGTCGCGGAGCGCCACGCCGTCACCGGGCGCGCTTTGTCCCGCGAGTGTGATCCGCCCCTGCCGTATGACCAGCGGCCGCGACAGGCGAATGTCGCCGTCCACATGGAAAACGACGGTGCGTGGCCCCTCGCTTTCCACCGCGGCGCGCAAACTCCCTGGCCCTTCGTCCGCCAGCGATGTGACCGCGATCACCCGGCCGCCACGGCCGCCAAAGGCGTGCCGGCCCGCTCCCTCCGCGCCGGGAAACGCGAGCGCGCCACGGAATTGTCCAGCGGGGACAGGCGTGTCCGCGTGAGTTGCGATTGTCCCGGCGAGGACAACACCCAAGGCAAATAGGCCCGCCAGAAGCGTGTTTCTCGCGATATCTGGAAAGTGCGGCATCAACGACACAGCCTGACGCAAGGTCGTCTTTTTCCTACATCCCGGACTTGTCATCCCGATCTGTCCCTCGCTATGGTTCAGGAAATGTCACCGGTGTCACAACGAGAAATGACACCGGTGTCAAGACAAGAAGCAAACCCGGACTGCCTACGCGATGGCGGATTCCAGTAAACGGGACGCAAGGGGAGGTTGAGTATGTCGGGCACCAGCAAGAGTCTGCGATTTGGATTGTCACTGGCCGTCGTTGCGGCGGCGACGGTGATGGGGGGAAGTGCGAGCGCGCAGACAGCGCCGCCACCTCCGGCGCCCGCCGACGGCGGTAACAGCGACGAGATCGTGGTCACCGGGTTTCGCGGCGCACTGGCCGCCGCCATCGATGTGAAGCGCAACGCCACCGGCGTCGTCGACGCGATCATGGCGGAAGACATCGCCGATTTTCCCGACCTCAACCTGGCTGAAGCCGTCCAGCGCATTCCGGGCGTCTCGATCGATCGTGATGCGGGCGAGGGCCGTTCGCTCACGGTACGCGGTCTCAGCTCTGATTTTACCCGCACGCGCATCAACGGCATGGAAGCGCAGGCGACGACCGGCGGCACCGATAGTTCGGGCGGCGCCAATCGCGGTCGCGGCTTCGACTTCAACGTGTTTGCATCGGACCTGTTCAACTCCATCAAGGTCAGCAAGACCGCGTCGGCGGAGACCGAGGAGGGCTCACTCGGCGCCACGGTGGATCTGCAGACCGCGCGGCCGTTCGACTACAAGGGCTTCACCGCCGCATCGTCCCTCCAGCTCGGCGTCAATGATCTCTCGGAAGAATGGGATCCGCGCGGCGCCTTCCTGATCAGCAATACCTGGTTCGACGGCAGGCTTGGCGCGCTGGTTTCAGCTGCCTACTCGGAGCGCAACAGTCTTGAAGAAGGCTTCAGCTCCGTGCGCTGGGACAACGGCCCCAGCAATGGCGGCTTCTGCAGCCCTCTCGGTTTTGCGCCGCAGAACCCGACAAACAGCGGCGCCACGGGAAGCTCGGCGGCCAATTGCGCCACCGGCGTTCCGCGTCCGGCCAACACCGCTGCCAACAACACGGCCTTCACGACTGCAAACTCCGCGTTGAACTTTCATCCGCGACTGCCGCGGTACGGGCGCCTCACGCACGAGCAGGAACGTCTTGGCGTCACCGGCGCGCTGCAGTTCCGGCCCGATGACAACACGCTGCTCAGCTATGACCTGCTGTATTCCAAACTCGACGCGACGCGGAAGGAGGAGTTTCTCGAAGCGATCTCTTTCAGCCGCAACGCCGCCGCCGGCGGCAAGACCCAGACCGGCGTCGTCGATGTGGTCGCGGCCGACGGCGAACTTGTCTACGGATTGTTCAACGATGTGGACGTGCGCACCGAGGCCCGCTTCGACGAGCTGACAACCGAGTTCACGCAGCACTCCCTCTCGCTGGAGCACGACTTCTCCGACACGCTGCGCATCCGGGCCTATCTCGGTCACGCGCAGTCGGATTTCGAGAACCCCGTGCAGACCACGGTCACGCTCGATCGCACGAACACCGACGGATACTCCTGGGACTTCCGGCCGAACCACAATCTGCCGCTGCTCAACTATGGGTTCGACGTCGCCAATCCGGCCAACTGGTCGTTCATCCCGTCCACCGGCGCCCAGCCGCGATCGGAAATCCGCATCCGTCCCAACGGCGTGCTGACCATCTTTCAATCGGCGCAGTTCGACGTCGAGCACGACATCAACGACAACATGACCCTCAAGGCCGGCGTCAACTGGAAGACCTACGACTCCAAGTCGTTCGAAATGCGTCGCGCCGACGAAACCGTCGTGCCGGTGCTGCCGGGCGGCACGACCGTCGCGAACATCTCTTCGCTCCTCACGGGGTATGGCAGCAATTTCGATCTGCCCGCAGGCTCCGCCACGTCGTGGGTGACGCCGAACATCGATGCGGTGGCGTCGCTCTACAACATCTATTGCAACTGCAACACCGGCGTCCCCGGCGGTGACTTCCGCCTGACCGGCATCACCAACGGCAACGCACGCGGCGGCAACCGCACGATCCAGGAAGACGACAAGGCGGCGTTCCTCCAGCTCGACTTCCGCACCGATATCCTGAGCATGCCGCTGCGGGGCAATGTGGGCGTCCGTCACGTGCAGACGCGGCTTGATGCACTTGGGTATAGCTCCACGGGCGGTGGAACGCCGGTCACCGGCTCGCACAGCTACAACGACACGCTGCCCTCGCTGAACCTCGCACTTGAAGTGACCGACGATGTCGTCGCCCGCTTTGGCGCCGCGAAAGTGATGGCGCGCCCGCAGATCGGCAACACCCTGGCGGGCACCAACTATCTGGTGCCGGTCACGTCACTGTCGACCACCGGGCCGAACTTCACCGCCAGCATCGGCAACGTCGAACTCGAACCGTTCCGCGCCAATTCCTACGACCTGAGCCTGGAATGGTACTTCGCCGAGGAAGCGCTGCTGTCGGTCGCGTTGTTCTACAAGGACATC
>JANNVF010000569.1:0-3154 GCA_031414315.1 Hyphomonadaceae bacterium
CCAGGCGTCGTGGGCGACGACGGTGAGTGCGAAGCTCGCCGCAATCCAGACCGGCCCTGCAGCCTCGCGCAGACCATCGCCCCAGAGCAGGCCTGCCTGCGCCATGCCGAACGTCATCAGGCTCACGGTGGAAAACACCGCCACCGAACGGACCGAGCAGACCAACTCCATCAGATGCTGGCGCCACGGCGGGGTCTCGGGGCGGATTTTCCGGCCCTTCAGCACGGGCGCGAGCAGCACGCAGATCACCAGCCACGCCAGCGGCGCGGCGATGATGTACTTGGTGAGATCGCTCCTGAACCCCATCATCCAGTGGTGGGCGATTTCGGTGAGGGCGGCAGGCAGGGTGTCCATGAGGGGCTCCGGTGAGTGACCTCGCTCCCATGCGCCGCATCGCCGGTGCGATCTCGCCGACCGCCAAAAATGCAGGTCGATTTCAGTTTCAGCGTGATTATTCCGGTTTCGGCGCGAGATTTTGCCGTCGCCATTCCGTTGGTGTCATGCCGGTGGCGTCCTTGAACGCCCGGTTGAACGGGCCGACCGAGCCATAGCCGAGGTCGAGCGCAAGCGTCAGGATCGGGGTGCGCGCGGCGGCGGGGTCGGCGAGTTTCGTCATTGCCTCCCCGATGCGCCGCGCGTTCAGGAACGCCGCGTAGTTGCGGAAGCCGAGACCGCGGTTGATCAGCCGCCGCAGCCGGTGCTCCGGAATCGCCACCCGCTCCGCCAGCGTGCCGATGGTCAGCCCCTCCTCGCGGTAGGCGTGGGCGTCATCGACCAGCGCCAGCACGCGCGTAAGCTCCAGCGTATCGGCGGCATCGAGACCGTCCGTTGGTGGCGCGGGCGCGGGGGTCTGTTGCGGCGCAAGCGCGGCGGCGCCGATCCGATCCCAGCGGGTCTGCAGGATGAACAACGGCACCGCGAACGCCACCGCCGCCAACGCAACCGCTTCCCAGAAGAGATATTCCCCGGGGCGTGGCGCGATGAAGCTCCAGGATTCGAACACGCCTTGCAGCAGCCCGTAGACGGTGATGACGAACACGATGGGTCCGCGAATGCGTCGGCGATCCTCGTCCAGATCGTCGCGCCACCCGCTGACCGCCAGCCACAGCGCGTAGCCGTAGCAGGCAAACTCCAGCAGCTGGTGGGTCATCCAGAAGCGCGGCGAGACCGCATGCGGCGCGATCGCGCCAGTGACGCTCAGGACCGTGAACGCCGCGAGCACCGCCAGACCTGCCCGGTCGGGGCCGGTGCGGTCGATCAGCAGCGCGCGGGCAAACAGCACGAAGAAGCCGCTGCTGATGGTGGAGAAGAGCCAGGCGAGGCCCTTCAGCGGCCCGAGCGCCGCCACCAGCGCCGGCGCATTCCAGACGACGTAGCCGACCACCGACAGCGCGAACGCCGCCCCCCAGAAGCGCGTCGCCGTTCCTGCGCCGGGCCGCGCCAGCGTCACCGCAGTCTGCAAAAGGAGGGCAGCGGCCGCGCCGTTGAAGAACAGGGTGAGGTCGGCCACGACCTAGCGAGCGACCATCGGCGCGTAGCCCAGGTGCATCCCCGCGTCGACCAGCAGGGTTTCCCCGGTCACGTGCCGCGAGGCGGCGGTGCAGAAGAACAGCCCGGCGTCGGCGATGTCATCCGGCTGCGAGGCGACTTTCAGCGGCGTGGAGGCGGCGACGTTCTCGCGGATGCGCTGGGTGGTGTCCTCGCCGAACGCGTCGGTGAACCAGCGCGTGTCGATGAAGCCGGGGCAGAGCGCGTTGACGCGGATCTTCGGCGCCAGCGCCCGCGCCAGCGACACCGTCATTGTGTTGAGCGCGCCCTTGGTGGCCGCGTAGGCGACCGACGAGCCGATGCCCGTGACGCCGGCGATCGACGACACCATCAGCACCGATGCGCGCGGGCTCAGCTCCAGCAGGCCGCGCGCGGCGCGCACCATCTGGAACGGGCCGACGACATTGACGGCGTAGAGGCGCAGGAAATCTTCGCTGGCGAGGCCGTCGAGGTCGGCATGGTTGGGCACCTGCTTGGTCATGCCGGCGTTGTTGATCAGCGCATCGATCCGGCCCCAGGGGCGGGCGGCTTCAGCGATCGACCTGCACGCGGCGTCATCGGACACGTCGCCTTTCGCGATCACCGCCTCGCAACCGGCGGCGGCGACGAGATCGGCGGTGGCCTCGGCCTCCTTCACGCTCTTGGTGCAGTTGAGCACGATGGCCTTGGCGCCACGCTTGGCCGCCCCGATCGCCATGGCTGCGCCGAGGCCGGTGGCCGAGCCGGTGATGACGAGCACGCTGTCTTCAAAATCGCGCATCGGAGGTCTCCTGTATCGTGCCGTCCTAACACGCGCGCGCTTTTCCACAATCGGCGCGGGGTTGCACTTTGCGCGAGCGCCTGACACGTGGGCGCATCCATGAACCGTACCCCTCCCTCCGTCGGCGATCTCGCCGCGATTGTCGTGTGCACGCTCGCATGGGGCACCACGTGGTACGCGATCACCCTGCAGTTCGGCGTCGTCGAACCCATCGTGTCGGTGGTCTACCGCTTCGTGCTGGCGAGCGCGCTGCTGCTGGCGTGGGCAGGCGTGCAGCGCGCGCCGTTGCGGTTGACGCGCCAGCAGCACATCGCGGCGTTCGGCATGGGGTGCGCGACGTTCGCCATCCAGTACCCGCTGGTCTACGTGGCGGAGATGCACCTGGCGTCGGCGGTGGTGGCGGTGCTGTTCGCCGCGATGTCGTTTGTGAACCTGATCATGTTTCGCCTCGCGTTCGGGCAGCGCGCACCGCTGCTATCGTGGGCGGCCGCGTGCATGGGCATTGCGGGTGTGGCGTTGCTGTCGTGGGGTGAACTCGCGGCGTCCCAGATGGACGCGCAGGCGATCACTGGGCTTGGCATGACGCTGTGCGCTATTGTCGTCGCTTCGCTCGGCAATGTGTTCGCGCGGCGGGCGGAAACGGTGGGGGCGCCGGTGATCGCATCGACCGCGTGGGCGATGGCGTACGGCTCCGCGATGCTGGCGCTGTACGCCACTGCCAGCGGCGCCGCATGGACGTTCGATGCGCGTCCAACCTATGTGCTGTCGCTCGTCTATCTCTCGCTCGCCGGCTCGGTGATCGCGTTTCTACTGTACTTCGGATTGGCGCGCCGGCGCGGCTTTGCG
>JANNVF010000570.1:0-1927 GCA_031414315.1 Hyphomonadaceae bacterium
CGACGGCGCGGCGGTGACGGAAGGCGCCGACATCGATGGTGCGCGCGGCGAGGTAGCCGTCCTGCCCATCGGCCAGCCGCACCCGCAGCCACGGGCCGTTCGGCGCATCCTCGACACGGCCGTTGATCCGCAGGCGTTCCCCCGGCCGCGCGCTGCGGATGAGCAGCGCATAGGACGCGGGCCCCTGCCGGATCGCCACAGGTTCGGACACCGTCTGCGGTCGCGCTGGCCAGAAGAACACGACGTCATAGTCGAGCGCGGTCTCGATCGCCGCAGCGGGCGGGGCCCCGATCGGCGTGAGCGCGCCGGGGCCGACGTTTGCAGGGGCGGCACTGCCAAGCGCGCCGCTCACTGGCGTCGAAATATCGATGAGCCGCCCGCGCAACTCAGGCGCGCGGACAGCGGCCGGCGACGTGGCGGAGACGGGCGGCGATGGCGCGGCCAACGCAAACGCGAACGCCGCCGCGCCCAACATCGCGGCCAGCACCATGCTGCCAGCGGACCCGAACGTGGCGGCGTGCCTGGCCCACACCCGCAGACGCGCCATCACGCGCTGGGCGATCGTCGCCAGCGGGTCTGTCGCCATTGGTTCGGGGGCCACCAAGCCATCCATGACGGGGGTGTTAGCACGTCGTGCCGAATCGGCACAGTTCATCGGGCTCGCAAAAGTCAATTTTTTTGACCGGCCTACCCGTCGTTCGCCGCCGCCTTCCGGGCCTCCACCCGCGCACCGCGCAGGTTTTCGGCGACCAGGAACGCGAGGTCCAATGCCTGCGCACCGTTCAGACGCGGGTCGCAGTGGGTGTGGTAGCGGTCGGACAGGTCTTCGAGAGTGACCTCCTTCGCGCCGCCGATGCACTCCGTGACGTTCTGGCCGGTCATCTCCACGTGCACGCCGCCGGGATAGGCGCCTTCGCTGGGCAGTACGTCCATGAACGTGCGCACTTCGGAGAGGATGTGATCGAACGGGCGGGTCTTGTAGCCGGAATTGGTCTCCAGCGTGTTGCCGTGCATCGGATCGCACGACCACACGACCGTCTTGCCCGCCGCCTGCACCGCGCGCACCAGCTTCGGCAGGCCGGCCGCGGCCTTCTCGTGGCCGAAGCGGGTGATGAGCGTAAGGCGCCCCGCCTCGTTGTCCGGGTTGAGCGTGTCGATCAGGCGGAGCAGATCGTCAGGCTCCAGCGAGGGGCCGCATTTCATGCCGATAGGATTCCTGATCCCCTTCATGAACTCCACGTGCGCGCCGTCGAGCTGGCGCGTGCGATCACCGATCCAGAGCATGTGGGCGCTGGTGTCGTACCAGTCACCCGACGTGGAATCGACGCGCGTCATCGCCTCCTCGTAGCCGAGCAGCAGCGCCTCGTGCGAGGTGAACACGTCCACGTGCTTCATCTGTGGCGACGTCTCGGGCGTCACGCCGCATGCGGCCATGAAGTCGAGCGCTTCAGAGATACGATCGGCGAGTTCGCGGTAACGCCGCCCCTGTGCGCTGTCGGCGACGAAGCCCAACGTCCAGCGGTGCACGTTGTGCAGGTCCGCGTAACCGCCGCTGGCGAACGCGCGGATCAGGTTCAGCGTCGACGCCGACTGCGCATACGCCTGGATCAGCCGCTGCGGATCGGGGATGCGCGCTTCCGGCGTGAACTCCATGCCGTTGATGTTGTCGCCCCGGTAGGATGGGAGCGTGACGCCATTGCGGGTCTCGGTGGCCGACGAGCGCGGCTTGCCGAACTGGCCGGCGATGCGACCCACCTTCACCACCGGCTTGCGGCCCGCGAAGGTCAGGACCACCGCCATCTGCAGGATCAGGCGGAAGGTGTCGCGGATGTTGTCGGGGTGGAATTCCTTGAAGCTTTCGGCGCAATCGCCGCCCTGCAGCAAAAACGCTTCGCCGGCCGCCACCCGGGCCAGGCTGGCCTTGAGG
>JANNVF010000571.1:0-5956 GCA_031414315.1 Hyphomonadaceae bacterium
CCATCTTCGTGCGGTCGATCGGCGCCCATGGCGGCGCCGAGCTCCCGTAGAGTGCGCCGCCCGGCTTAAGCCAGCTCGGATCATCGAGGCTGCCTGCCATCACCACCACCATCGCGCGTTCCGCCGGCGGTTCGCTGAACAGCGGTGATCCGCACGCGCCGCAGAACGCGCGCGTCACGGGTTTTCCGCTGTCGCCCGTCGAGGTGTAGCGCACGGGTGTGCCCTGCGTGACCCTGAATGACGCCGCCGGCAGCACCACCGCCGTCGTGTGCGATCCGCCCGAGGCGTACTGGCAATCGCGGCAATGGCAATCCATCACCGCCATGGGCTCGGCGGTGACTTCGTAGCGCACGGCCTTGCACATGCAGCCGCCTGAAAATGGCGCAACCATCGCTTCCTCCCTGTCACGTCTTCGCTATGCCAAGCGCCCGCACCGCCGCCGCGACGCCTTCCGTGCGCGGCGCCATGTCGTCGGCGAGATGGGGCTGTGTGGGAATATAGAACAGGCCCAGATCGAGCCCGCGCAGCGCACGTTCGGCGCAGACATCCGGCATCAGCAGATCGAGCGCGGCGGGCGCCTTGGCGGGATCGGGAATCTTCGGCGCGGTCAACCCCGTGTACACGGCGCCCGGCATCAACACGTGCACGTTGACGCCCTTGTCCTTCACTTCGTCAGCCAACCACTCCGCCGCGATCAGCAGCGCGTGCTTGGTCGCCGCGTAGAGGCCGAGCCCCGCGCCGCGCACCGCGCTCGGCACGGAGAGCGAGTTCTCCGAACCGGTCAGCATGATGCGCCCGGGCTTGCCATCAAGCGCGCGCACGTAAGCCTGCGCGATCTTCAGGCCTGCAAAGAAATTGATCGCGAACAGCCGCTCGATGACGTCGTCGTCATAGGCCTCGTTCACCAGTCGCTTGTTGCGCCCCACGCCCGCGTTCGAGCAGACCAGATCGAGCGGCTCGCGCGCTATCGCCTCGGCGACGAGTGCTGCAGGCGCGGCTGGATCGGCCAGGTCGCAGATGATGGCGTGCGCGCCGGTTTCGGCAGCGACGGCGTGCAACGCATCGGCGTTCACATCCGCCACGATCACCTTGGCGCCGCGGGCGGCGAGCTGCACGGCCAGCGCGCGCCCGATGCCGGAAGCCGCGCCGGTGACGAGAACGCCCTTGCCCCGCCAGTCGATCATCGCCTCACTCCGCCTTGGCCGCAGCCGCCTTGCGCGCCAAGCGGCCACGACGCCAGCGCAGGAACAACCACGCCAGTGGCACAAGCACAACGCCCACCGGGATCAGCACCGCGATCAGCCGGATGATGAAGGCAAAGCCCTGCATCACGATCGACGCGAACTCGGTGAACGCGTCGATCACCGGCTTGAACGTGCCGCCGGTCACCGCGTTGGGTTTTGACTGGTAGGCGAGGTTCAGCAGCGAGGTCGCCACCCGCTGGCGCATCACCGCGAGCTGGCTTTCGGCGCTGTCGATATCGCCCTGCACGCGGGCCAGTTCGCGCTCGGTCTCCAGCAGGTCCGACAGCCGGCCAGGCCGCGATTTCAGCAACGCCTGCAGACGTTCGCGCAGCGTCTTCTGCGCGCGCAGACGCGCATCGGTATCGACGATCATGCGCGTCAGGTCTTCGCTGGACACGGTGGTCTCGTGCACCCGTCCGCCGGCCGCGCGCGCCTCGCCATCCAGACCGGAGCGGAACGCCTCCAGCCAGCGCGGCTGCGCGCGAATCTGGATCGAACCGTACACAGACTGCTCGTCGTCGGAGGCGTTGATCGAGGAGCCGAGTACCTGGCACACCGCCGGCCCCGCGCCGCGACACGCGGCTTCATGCTTCGACATGGTGGCGCGCACGCCCTTCGCGGGCAGCTCCAGCGTCGATCCGTACACGTAGGCCAGCATCGGCACGCCGGCCGAGGGGTTGTCGGGGGTCGGCGGCTGTGGCGCCTGGCCGCCCGCGCCTGCAGCCTGCGGCGCCACCGGCGCGTCGGCGGGCGCCGCTTCGTTGGCGACGACGGAGCGCGCGTCGCTCGACGCCATGTCCATCACCGCCGCCTCGGGCTGGCTCATGGTGGCCTCGTTGCGGCTGCACGCCGACAGCGCCAGCAGCGCCGCCACACACATCAGACTTTTCCGCATGGTTGTCCGCTCCCTGAGCGCCCATCACTACCACGGGTCATGGCGAAGTCATGGCCACTCGCGTATTGCGGATGGCCATGATCGTCACCCGATTTGCGCCATCGCCGACGGGGTATCTTCACCTCGGTCACGCGTTCGCGGCGCTGAGCGCGTACGAAGCCGCCGCCGGCGGGCGCTTCCTGCTGCGCATCGAGGACACTGACCACACCCGCTGCCGCCCGGAGTTTGAAACGGCGATCCTTGAGGACCTGGCCTGGCTCGGCCTCGTCTGGGAGACGCCCGTGCGCCGCCAGTCCGAGCACATGGGCGACTATCAGCGCGCGCTGGACCGCCTGATCGACGCCGGCCTCGTCTATCGCTGCTTTCGCACGCGCAAGGAGATCATGGCCGAAATTCCGCACGCGCCGCATGCCACCGGCGACATCGTGCGCGGCGGGCCGATCGTGCCAGCGGAAGAAGCGCGCTTGCTCAACGAGGGCCGCGCGTTTGCGTGGCGCCTGTGGCTCGATCGCTGCCGCGATCACTTGGGCGCGCGCTGGAACGCGCTCTCGTTCGAGGCCGATGGCGCGACGGTGTGGGCTGATCCCGAACGCCTCGGCGACGCCATCCTCGCGCGCAAGGAATTCCCCGCGAGCTACCACCTCGCCTGCGTGCACGACGACGCGCTTCAGGGGATCACCCTCGTCGTGCGCGGCGAGGACCTGCGCGAAGCGGCGCACCTGCATGTGCTGCTGCAGGCGCTGCTCGGCTATCCCACACCCGCCTACCGTCACCACCGCCTCATTCTCGGCGCCGACGGCAGGCGTCTCGCCAAGCGCGATCAGGCCGCAACGCTGCGGAGTTTGCGGGAAGGTGGAGAAACACCAGCATCGGTGCGTGTGATGGTGGGCAAGGAGAACGGAGCGCGGGCGCCCTCGCCCGCGTCCGGTATCGAAGATTGAGGCACGGGCGGGGGCGCACGCGCTCCGGAGCAATGCCTGGCCGTCCCCGATTGCTCCTGCCCGCGCCGCCCGCTAGACCGTGCGCAAATCGCCCGACATTCCTGAAGGAGCACGCCCATGGCCCGTCGCAACAAGATCGCCCTCATCGGCGCCGGCATGATCGGCGGCACACTCGCCCACATCGCGGCGCGCGAGGAGCTGGGCGACATTGTTCTTTGCGATGTCGCGGACGGTATTCCGCAGGGCAAGGCGCTCGACATCGACGAAGCGTCGCCGGTGTTCGGCAAGGACGTGAACATTACCGGCGCCACGCTGAAGGAACCGGGAGACTACGCCGCCATCAAGGGCGCCGACGTGTGCATCGTCACCGCGGGCGTCGCGCGCAAGCCCGGCATGAGCCGCGACGATCTGATCGGCATCAACCTCGGCGTGATGAAATCCGTCGCCGCCGGCATCAAGACCTACGCGCCGGACGCGTTCGTCATCGTCGTCACCAACCCGCTCGATGCGATGGTGTGGGCGATGCAGAAATTCTCCGGCCTCGATCCGAAGAAGGTGGTCGGCATGGCGGGCGTGCTGGATTCGGCGCGCTTCCGCTGGTTCCTGGCCGAGAAGTTCAATGTCGCGGTGGAGGACGTGCAGGCGTTCACCCTCGGCGGCCACGGCGACGACATGGTGCCGCTGATCTCCAACTCGTCGGTGGGCGGGGTGCCGCTGCCGACGCTGGTGAAGATGGGCTGGTGCACGCAGGCCGAACTCGACGCGATGGTGGAGCGCACGCGCAAGGGCGGCGCCGAAATCGTCAACCTGCTGAAGACCGGCTCGGCGTTCTACGCGCCGGCGGAAAGCGCGATCTCGATGGCGCGCTCGTACCTGAAGGACCAGAAGCGCGTGCTCGCCTGCGCCGCGCACCTCACCGGCCAGTACGGCATCAACGATCTCTACGTCGGCGTGATGACCGTGATCGGCGCCGGCGGCGTGGAGCGCATCGTCGATGCGCCGCTGAGCGACGATGAAAAGGCAATGATGGCCAAGAGCGTCGAGGCCGTGAAGGGCCTCGTGGACGCGTGCAAGACCGCAGATGCAAGTCTGGCGTAGGGATGGAGCCATGCGCATCGCAGGTCTCGCGCTACTCGTCCTGGCGTTCGCTGCCGCCGCGCACGCGCAGCCCGCGCCAGGCTACATCGGCGCCGATGTGCGCCGCGCCATCGCGGAAACCGCCGGCGACGGCGAGCGTGCGTTCACGCAACCGCGCGCGCGCAGCCGCGCCGCCGTCGCCGCGCGCAGCCCGTCCATCGCGCCGACGCTCGCGGCGATGACCTGCGACACGCCGTCGGTGACGTACTGGGATGCGGCCGCGCCGTGGATCCGGCGCAACACCTATCCGGCGGCGGGACCACAAACGCTCTCCAACGACGACAGCGCCGCCGCGCAGGCCGCGCCCGACACCCGCGCGCCGGACTTCCGCGCCCCCGCCCGCGAGATCGCCAGCGACATGCGCCGCCGCGTCCAGCGCGTCGAGGACACCATCCAGGCCAACGCCACGCACGTCTATCTGACGGCCGACGACGCCGTGAAGGATCGCCCGAAGGATCGCGCCGCCGATCTGCGCCAGCGCGCCGAATGGATGACGTTCCTCGCTGCGTTCCTGCCGAAACTGCGCGAGGCGCACGAAGCGACGCCGCGTGATTTCGAGACCGCGTTCGTCTTTGCGCTCTGGTCGCGCGCGTCGTGCGGCATCTTCCAGTCCAACAGCGCAGCGGCGCTCGCCGCGCTGAACGAGATCGGCTACCCCGCCGACGCGCAGTTCGGCGGCCAGACCGAAATCGCGTTCGCGATGATCGTGCGCGCCTCCAATGACGCACCGTTCGCGAAGGAAGCGCTGCACCGGGGCGGCGCGAACGTCGCGCCCCTCGCGCGCCGCGTTCTGGAGCCGCTCGCCGCGCGCGCGCCGACAGCGCCATGAAAAGCGAACGCTTCACCTACACCGCAAACGATCTGCGGGAGGTCACGCGTCTGCGCATCCGCCCGCCGGAGTGGTGGATGCTGGCGTACTTCGCGGCGGTGATCGTTCCGGGCGTCGTGATCGGGCTCGGCGCGGCGCTGATATTTCCCACGCTGGAGACCGCCACCGTCTTCCTGATCGCGGTCGCTGTGGCGTGGATCGCCCTGTTCGTCGCACGGCCGATCTACCAGCAGCGCGTCTACGCATGGACCACGCAGAACGCGCCGACGCTGAACTCCCCCGGCGTCGTCACCACCGACGCCGACGGCTTCCGCTGGGAGTCCGGCGTGTCGCGGAGTTGGACGTCGTGGAAATCCGTGCTCGCGATCAAGCGCGGCAAAACCGGCGTCTTCTTCTTCACCCAGCCCAACGCCGCCTTCTGCGTGCCGGACCGCGCGTTCGCCACAGACGAGGCGCGCGCCGCCTTCATCGCCACCGCCACGGCCAGCTGGGAGGCCGCACGCCAGACGGAGACGCCGCAATCATGACCCTCGGCCCCACCCTCGAGACCGCGCGCCTCATCCTGCGCCCGCCGCTGCAGGAAGACCTCGACGCGTGGGCGGATTTCGCCGGCGACGAAGTCGCGGCGAAGTATATCGGCGGCGCGCAGCCGCGCGGTGCCGCTTGGCGGGGCCTCGCCACGATGACGGGCTCGTGGACGCTGCTCGGCTTCGGCATGTTCTCGGTGATCGAGAAGGCGAGCGGCCGCTGGGTCGGGCGGCTCGGGCCGTGGCAGCCGGAGGGCTGGCCGGGCACGGAAGTCGGCTGGGGCATCGCGCGCGAGGCGCAAGGCAAGGGCTACGCGACCGAGGGCGCGGCGGCCTCCATCGACTGGGCGATCGAACACCTCGGCTGGACCGACGTGATCCAC
>JANNVF010000572.1:0-2993 GCA_031414315.1 Hyphomonadaceae bacterium
TGCTGTTCGACCTGCGCACGCAGGTGACAAAGTCGCTGATGCGCCTGCAGATCGACGCGCAACCCGAAGAGCTGCGCCCGCCGGGCGATGTGATGGAAGTCCACGTCGATCCGCTCACCGGCGAGAACGAGATGGAAGAGATTGGTGCGCTGCCCGCCGGCTTCGATGCCCGCGATCCACGCACCTGGGGCAAGATCTCGCGCAACGCGGCCTGCCCGTGCGGCTCCGGCAAGAAGTTCAAGCACTGCCACGGGGATGTGGCGGCGGCGAGCGCATAGCGCATCAGCCTGACCGCCGGCGGTCCCGACGTCTTCACCACGACTTGAAGAACGCCTGCGCTGCGCCCGCCACCATCAGCGCGACGCCGGCGAGTTGGCCGGGCGACAGCGGTCGCTTCGCTACAGCGCCGAGAACGCCGCCATCCGCCCGACGCCCGCCCGCGTAAGCACCGCGAGGGAGCGAGAAAATGGTCACAAGGCGGGACACGATCATCGGCGGCGCGGCGCTGGCCGCCTGTCTGGCGACGGGCGCTGGACCGGCGGCGGCCGCCGACATCGCTGGCGACATCGACATCCTCCAGCGCGCCTACACGACGCTCCATCCCGGCCTGCTGCGCTACGCAACCAGCGCGCAGACCGAGGCGGGTTTCGCGCGGCTGAAGCAGGACTGGTCACGCGCGCCGTCGCAGACGGACGCCTACCTAAGTCTCTCGCGCTTCCTCGCCACCGTGCGTTGCGGCCACACGTACGCGAGCTTCTACAATCAGAAGCGCGCCGTGGCCGACGCGCTGTTTGCCGGCGCCCACCGCCTGCCGTTCCAGTTCCGCTGGCTTGGCGACCGCATGGTGATCACCAAGAACCAGTCGGCCGACGCGCGTCTCGTCCCCGGGACGGAAGTGCTTTCGGCGAACGGCCGCGCCGCCTCGCGCATACTTCACGATCTCCTGCCCTACGCCCGCGCCGACGGCCACAACGACGCCAAACGGCGCGCGCTGATGGAGGTGCAGGGCTTTGATCGCTTCGAGACCTTCGACATCTTCCACGGCCTCGTGTTCGGTGCGCCGAACGGCGGTTTCCATCTGCGCGTACGCCTGCCCGGGAAGCGCGCTGTCAGCATCATCGACGTGGCCCCGATCGATCTCGCCGTGCGCCGCGCCGCGATGGTCATTTCCGCCGATGACAACGGGCCCGCATGGACGTTCGCCCTCGCCGATGGCGTCGGCGTGCTGATCATGCCGAACTGGGCGCTCTACGACAGCACCTGGGACTGGCGCGCGTTTCTTGACGACGTGTTCGCGCAACTCGCCGGCGCGCGTGCGCTCATTGTCGATATTCGCGGCAACGAAGGCGGCCTCGATTGCGGCAACGACATCATCGCACGCCTGATCGACGCCGACGTGACGCTCGACGGCATGGAGCGTCGCGTTCGCTACGGGAAGACGCCGGCCGATCTGGACCCCTACCTTGACACCTGGGATCCGTCGTTCAGGGATTGGGGCGATGACGCCGTCGACATCGGCGGCGGCTTCTATCGGCTGAAGGGCGAAGACGGCGACGCGCCGGTCAACGTGATCACGCCTAAGGGCCCGCGCTTCCGCGGCCGGCTCATTGTGCTCACCGACGCGCAGAACAGTTCAGCGACGTTCCAGTTTGCGCAGACGGTACAGGCCAATGGCCTCGGCACGCTGGTGGGCGGCGCCACCGGCGGGAACCGGCGCGGGATCAACGGCGGCGCGTTCTTCTTCGTGCGGCTCCCCGCCTCGGGCCTCGAAGCGGACCTGCCGCTCATCGGCCGCTTTCCGCCGACGCCACAGCCGGACGCCGGGTTGCTGCCCGACGTGCCGGTCACGTCGACGATTGCCGACATCGCGGCGGGTCGCGACGCAGCGATGAACCGCGCTCGCGCAATGCTGAAGCAGATTTAATCTGAAAACGCCTGAGAGGCGTACGGCAGCGGGAACTCACAACCCGTGAAAGGCGAACTCGCCTAACGGGCGTTGTGAGTAGGCGCGCCGCCCGACGGTTCCTGCATTTCGGGCAGGATGAAGCCCTGCACATTGTAGACGCGCATGCCCCAGGTCTGCGTCGGGATGTGCCAGACGCGGACCTGGCTCCAGTCGTTGCGCGGGGAAACGTCCACCACCGGGACGTTCACTGTCACTTCGCCGCTGTTCAGCCAGTTGGCGTGGTCGATGATGATCGAGCGCTCCGACAGCACATGGCGGACGACCGCCACGTGACCGCGAAGGGCGTTGCGGTACCCGCGCATGACGATCACGGAGCCATCTTCCGGCTCCTTCACGCGCGCGTACTTGCCGGCGGCGGACTGCCACCAGTTCACGGCGTCGCCACGGATTTCCACGCCGCTCATGTCGCGGGCGTAGGGCACGCACTGCAGGCGCGCGCTCAGGCGGTGGACGCGAGGTTCTTCAATGGTTTCAGCCTCTTCGGCCACGGCTTCCGCCGGGGCGAGCGCGGCCAGCAGCGGCGCGCCGGTGAGGGTCGCGGTGTCTTCGATGGGTGCGCCGTCGATGTCGCCGGCCCACGCAGGGGCCGCCAGCAACATCGCGCCGGCGCCGATGACTGCCGAAAGACGCACGACCGTCCCGCCAAAAAAACGCTCTGGGGACGCCGCCCATCTGGGGGCCTTCTCTAGTCCGTTCAAACGCTTCGCCTCCGTTCAGGCCAAGCGGCATTCTGCCGGCGGGACCTGGGGATCTCAGGGCCTGCACACGCCGCTGTGGCTTCTTCACAGCAGGACATATGCAAACGTCGCGCCCAAAATGTGCGCCAGTAGTTACTCTGAGGTTAATTCATAGGTGTTAACGCGGATGGATGAAGCCTTCAACAGTGTAAATCTTCTGTCCCCACTGATTAGTGTCCAGCCACCACACATTGACTTGAGACCAACTGTTGTCAGGCGAAACATCTCTGACCGGCACACCTACCGCGACTTCCTGGCGCCCATGCCAGTTGGCGTGATCGACGAGCACC
>JANNVF010000573.1:0-5353 GCA_031414315.1 Hyphomonadaceae bacterium
GCTACGCAGCGCTGCCGCTGCTGAAGGCGACGCCCGGCGCGCGCATCGTGAATACGGCGTCCGCCGCCGCGATCATCGGGTCGCCACGCCTTGCCGTCTATTCGGCGACAAAGTTTGCGGTGCGCGGGCTCAGCGAAGCACTCGACCTGGAGTTCGGGCGCCACGGCGTGCGCGTGACGTGTCTGATGCCGTTCTTCATCGAAACGCCGATCCTCGACACCAGCACGAGTGGCGCCAACCAGCACATGCGCGACGAGATCAACACGCAGAAGTCACCGGTCTATCCCGTGACGATGGCCGCACAGGGGGCGTGGGACGCCGCGCACGGCAAGGAAGTCCACTACCCCGTCGGCGCGGCCGCCAAGCAGGCGCACTTTGCGGTGCGGTTCATTCCGAAGACCATACGCCGACAGATTGCGCGGCAACTCGGCGTCACGTCGTCCTGAGACGCGGATTACGCGCCGAGATCAGTGACGGCAGCGGCCACCGGCGCAACCTCCGGAAGTTCGACCGGCGCAGTCGATACTGGCGTCACGTCCAGATCGACATCGGGTGCGCTGTGCGATTCAGCGAGGATCGCGCGCTCGCGCTTGGTGGGCGAGCGGTAGAAGACGTGGGCGCCGATGCGGGCGGTCTCCACCAAGCTCGCGCTCCAGTACGGATCGATCGCGACGGTGTGGTAGTGCGTGGCGCGGTGCGTGACCGGGCGGACCATGCCCATGAGCACCTGCGCCGAGATGGCGTTGGCTTCCCGCCAGGCGGCGCCGCGCGGCCGCGCCTTGAGCGAGCCGTCGCAGGTGAACGAGAACTGGCAGCCCGTGACCCGCTCGGAGCCCTGATAGACCACGCCGCAGACGCTGTTCGGGTAGATGCCTGACCGCGCGCGGTTGGAGACGACTTCGGCAACGGCCATCTGGCCCTGCCGGCTCTCGCCGCGCGCTTCGTAGTAGATCGCCTGCGCGAGACAGTTCTGCTCGCGGGTATTCTTGGACGCCACGCGGAAACTGGCGGGCTGGAACGGCTTTACAGCAGCAAGCGCCGCGTTGTCGCGCAGCCGCGCAGATACGGTGATGGCCTGACGGGTAAACACCTCTTCGGCCACCATCGTCTCGGCGCGCGCGCGCCAGCCATAGGCCGCAGGCTCCACATCGAACGCCAGACGGGCAGCCGGCGCGGCCTTCTCGCTCTCGGTGCTGTTAAGATACGTGTTGAACGCGACCGAGCGCGCCGACCAGTCGGCGTCCTCGCGCTGCGCGTCCGCGCGCATCGCCATGGCGGGCATGCCTGCTGCGGTGAAAGCCACAACGGCAAGTGCGGCGGCGCCTTGGCGCGCAGCCTGCGGGTGTCGTTCGAGTTCCGTCATGAGTGCGGTCCGAATCTGCCCAGCAAGGGTAGCAAGTCGACGCCAGAACATCTTCTTTTTCCTAACCCTCGATTAACGGCGACGCGGAATTGACCCAAAAGGAGACACAAGCAAAAGCGGGTCGCGGACCGGAAACCTTCAACTAGACTGCAGCAACGACCGGTCCCGGTACACGTTTGGCCCCTGCGGCGCGATTCACAATTTGTTAATTCTTGCCCTTGCTACGGGTGCATTTGTCGCAGTCCGAAGACATGCGATTTGCGGGCCGCAAAACGGCCGTCCCTTCGGCCCCAAGGGCTCGCGCGACGCGGGAATGGTTAATTTATGCACAGCTATGGATGGCCCCGGCTCTCGCCGGGACAACCGCTGGCAGGCGCTTGAGGTTCCGTGCGTGGCCTGGGCGCCACGCTCCCTATCGTTGGGTCAAGGCCGCCTGCGCCGCAGCCAGCCGGGCGATTGGCACCCTGAACGGTGAACATGAAACATAATCAAGGTTCGCGTCATGGCAGAAGCGGACGCTGTCGGGATCGCCCCCGTGCTCACCGCAAATGCCGAGCTTGAGGCCCGGCCGGCCCGCGCGCCCGCGCTCGGCAGCGATCTTCACCAGCTCACCGACGCCTGACTGATCCATCGAGACGAACGGGTCGCGGTCGAAGATGCCGGCCTTCACGTAGTGCTCGAGGAAGCGGCCGGCGTCGTCGCGGCTGAGCCCCAGCGCTGTCTGCGTGAGATCGTTGGTGCCGAACGAGAAGAACTCGGCGGCCTCGGCGATCTCTTTCGCGCGCAGCGCGGCGCGCGGCAGCTCGATCATGGTGCCGATCATGTAGGCGACGCTGTCGTCCGCTTCGGCGAACACGGCGTTGGCGACCTTCTCCACGCTCTCTCGAATGATCGCGAGTTCGCGCCGCGCGAGCACGAACGGGATCATCACCTCGGGGCTGGGCGCCTTGCCGGTCTTCTTCTTCACGGCAAGTGCTGCCTCGAAGATGGCGCGCGTCTGCATCTCGTAGATTTCGGGATAGGCGATCGCGAGGCGGCAGCCGCGGAAGCCGAGCATCGGGTTGAACTCGTGCAGCTCGCCGGCGCGTTTCATGAGTTCGGCAGTGGACACACCCGTGGCTTTCGACACGTCGGCGAGTTCTGCTTCGCTGCGCGGCAGGAATTCATGCAGCGGCGGATCGAGCAGGCGGATCGTCACCGGCAGATCGCCCATGATCTCGAACAGGTCGAGGAAATCCTGCCGCTGCATCGGCAAAAGTTTTGCGAGCGCGGCCACGCGCGCGGCGGTGTCGTCCTTCTCTGCCAGGATCATCTCCACCATCGCCGGCGTGCGGGCGGGATCGAAGAACATGTGTTCGGTGCGGCAGAGGCCAATGCCTTCGGCGCCGAGCGCGCGCGCCTGGCGGGCGTCCTTCGGTTCGTCGGCATTGGCGCGCACGCGCAGCCGCCGGAAGCCGTCGGCCCAGTCCATCAGCGTGTTGAAATCGCCGGTGAGATCGGGCTGCACCAGTTCGGCGGCGCCGAGCAGCACCTGCCCCAGCGCGCCATCGACGCTGATCATGTCGCCTTCCTTCACGACGCGGCCCAGCGAACTGAACGTGCCGTTGCGTTCGTCGAGGCGCAGCGAGGAGCCGACGCCGCACACGCACGGCAGGCCCATGCCGCGCGCGACGACGGCGGCGTGGCTGGTCTGGCCACCGCGCGCGGTGACGATGGCCACCGACGCCTTCATGCCGTGGATGTCCTTGGGGCTCGTCTCGTCGCGCACCAGGATGACGGGAATGCCGCGCTTGGCCTGCAGCTCCGCCTCGTCGGCGCTGAACACCACGCGGCCGACTGCGGCGCCCGGGGACGCCGGCAGGCCGGTGCAGAGAATGTCGCGCTTGTAGCCGGGGGCGATCACCGGGTGCAGGATCTGGTTCAGCGAATCCGCGTCCACGCGGTTGATCGCCTCCTCCCGCGTGATGATCCCCTCACCCACCATTTCCACCGCGATGCGGATAGCGGCGGGCGCGGTGCGCTTGGCGTTGCGGGTCTGCAGCATGTGCAGCACGCCGCGCTCTACAGTGAACTCGATGTCCTGCACGTCGCGGTAGTGGCTCTCCAGTTTCTTGAACATCTCGACGAGCTGGCCGTAGACGGCGGGCAGCGCCTCCTCAAGCGACAGCCCCACTTCGCGCTGCGCCTCGCGCGCGGCCTTCGTGATGGGCTTCGGCGTGCGGATGCCGGCGACGACGTCCTCGCCCTGGGCGTTGATCAGGTATTCGCCGTAGAAGCGGCGCTCGCCGGTGGACGGATCGCGGGTGAACGCGACGCCCGTGGCGCTGTCGTCGCCCATGTTGCCGAACACCATCGCCTGCACATTGACGGCGGTGCCCCAGCTTTCGGGGATGTTGTACATCTGGCGATAGGTGATCGCGCGGTCGTTCATCCAGCTTGCGAACACCGCGCCCACCGCGCCCCAGAGCTGCGCGCGGGCATCCTCGGGGAACGGGGCGCCGGTATGCTCGGCGACGGCGCGCTTGTAGTCCTTGATGACGTCCATCCAGTCATCGGCCGTCATGTCGGTATCGGAGTGATACTCGTTCTCGTCCTTCACGGCGCCGAGGATGCTCTCGAACACCTCGTGCTTCACGTCGAGCACCACGTCGGAATACATCTGGATGAAGCGGCGATAGCTGTCGTAGGCGAAGCGCGGATTGCCACTGAGTTTCGCGAGACCAGCCGCCGTCTCGTCGTTGAGGCCGAGGTTGAGCACGGTGTCCATCATGCCCGGCATCGAGGCGCGCCCGCCGGAGCGCACCGACACGAGCAGCGGGTTGGCGGCATCGCCGAACGTCTTGCCGGTGGCCTTCTCAAGATTCTCCAGCGCCACTGACACCGCCAGCTCCAGCCCGTGCGGGTAGACGCGCCCCTGCGCGTAGTACTGGTTGCAGACTTCCGTGGTGATGGTGAAGCCGGGCGGCACCGGCAGGCCAAGGTTGCTCATCTCGGCGAGGTTGGCGCCCTTGCCGCCGAGCAGCGTCTTCATCGACGCATCGCCTTCGCTCAATGCCCCGCCGAACGAATAGACGAGTTTTTCGGCGTCCTTCGCCATGATGGTCAGCCTTCGATCTTCGAGAAGTCGGCGACGGCGGCGAGGCCTTCGCGGATACGGGAGAGCAGGAGCAAACGGTTGCGGCGCAGATCGGGTTCCGGCGCGTTGACCAGCACATCGGTCATGAATGCATCCACCGGCGCGCGCAGGCCCGCGAGCGCCGACATGGCGGCGGCGAAGTCTTCCTTCTCCACGGCGGCCTTCGCGGCGGGCGTCGCCTTCTCGAGCGCGGCATGGAGCGCCTTCTCGGCCGGCTCCTTCAGCAACTTGGCATCTACGGGCGCGGCGAGATCGATGTCCTTCAGCGCGCCCTTCTTGTCCTCGGCGGCGAGGATGTTGGCGGCGCGCTTGTAGCCGGCGAGCAGGTTCCTGCCATCCTCGGTTTTCAGGAACGCTTCCAACGCCTCTACGCGGGCGACGATGCGGACGAGGTCGTCATCGTCATTGAGTGCGGCTTCAACCAGATCGTGCCGACGTCCTTGGCTTCGAAGCTGTACTTCGAGACGATCCGCGAAGAATTCTTGCAAATCGATCAACACATTGATCCCTGCACCCACGAGGGCTTCGTGAGATCCCTTAAAGGTGTTGATGGCGGCATCGATGGCTTGGGAAAGTGGGAGTCTCAAGCCAGTAGTTTGAAGAATTGCCACTACTCCAAGCGCGGCGCGCCGAAGGCCATACGCATCGGAACTGCCGGTCGGTTTTTCACCTATCAGCCAAAAGCCCACCAGCGAATCCAGCTTGTCGGCCAGCGCCACGCATACCGCGACGGGATCGGTTGGCACGCGGTCGTTGGGGCCGAGCGGGCGGTAGTGGTCTTCGATGGCGATGGCGATCGAGGCGTCGCCCGGAGCGCGGGCGCCCTCGCCCGCGTTCTTGCCGTTCGTTCCGTA
>JANNVF010000574.1:0-7232 GCA_031414315.1 Hyphomonadaceae bacterium
ACGCTCAACGGCGAGGGCGGCGTCGATGTCTTCCTCGCTGGCGAGGGCAATGACACGATGCTCGGCGGCGCAGAAGGCGATTATTTCTACGGTGAGAACGGCGACGACACAGCATTCGGGGAAGCCGGCAACGACATCTTCGTGATGACCGCAGGCGCAGACACCGCGTCCGGCGGCGACGGTCAGGACTACTTCTACATGGGCGACGGCAATGACACGCTCCACGGCGGCGGCGGCGTCGATGTCATGCTGGGTGAAGCCGGCGACGACGTGTTCAATCCCGGCCTCGACGTCGACTACGTCTTCATGGGATCGGGCTCAGACACGCTGAACGTGGACAAACTCCTGAGCGGGGTGACCGTGCTGAACGACTTCACGGCCGGCGACGCCAGCGCCGATCTCATCAACCTCAGCGGCACGGGCTGGACGAGCTTCACACAGGTGCAGGCCGCGATCAGCGACTTCACCGCGTCGGGTGGCTTCTGCATCCTGACACTCGATGCCGATACGAGCATCTGGTTCATCGGCGTCGCGCCGAACCAACTCACGTCAGGCGACTTCATCTTCGGCGGCGGGTGAGACGCGCGCGGGTTCGCAGAGAGAATGTGCCCTACTCCACAAACACCCGCTGCGGCGCGCGGATGGAATCCGGCGACTGGTTGAGCGCGAGCAGTTCCGCCAGCAGTGACAGCACCGACGACGAGCGATCGCCATTGTCGGGATTGTCGGCGCACACGCCGTCAGGCGTCGCGGATGCACAGGCCCGCCCCACAGGTGGCCCGGCGTAGAACCGTCGCCCGCCGTAGGAGACGCCCGCCGCGTAGTACGCGTGCGGATCGATCGGCGCGATGCGGGACGCTTCATCGGCCGGCAGGATGCGAAACAGCGGCGCGCCGATCTGGCTGCGCAGGCCCGCCGCGCGCACCGTCAGCGGTGACGCCATCACCGCCTCGTCGCCCGACGCCGTCAGCGAGGGACGCATCAGTTCGCCCACGTAATAAACGATGTCGTCGAACGATCGCAGGCTCATCACGTAGGTTGCGGCGCCGACGACGAACCGCGGATCGCATTGCTGGCCCGGCGCGGGCGGCGCGGCGCGCACCGGCTGCGCCGGCGCGTACGCGGTGACGAGACCGCACACGGGGCCCGCGTCAGGGGCCGCGCGGGCTTCGTCGCGGGTGGAAATTTCGGTGAGAAACGCCCGCGCGGCGCGGACGAACTTGCAGCCGCCGCCCTCCTCGCCCCCGCAGTCGCTGCGGATGTTGGTGGCGTCGTTGAGGACTTCGCTGACGACGCGCTTGCCGTTCACCGTCTCGATGCGCGTGATCCGCTCCACCATCAAAAAGATCAGCAGGTCGCGCGACCAGCCGCTGTCCCAGTAGTGCGCGAAGACGTTGCCGGGCGTGGGCTGGAACACCGTCTTGGTCAGCGTCTCCGCGCTCAGCGGCTGCACCGCGTAGCTCGGGCGGCTCGACGTTTCGCGTTCGAACCCGAAACTGCCAAAGCCCCACGGCGATGCGCCGTCGCCCAAGGGGATGCTGCCGACGCCGACGCTTTCGTTGTAGCGCACGCTCGGCGCGTCCGCGATGCCGGACATCGACAGATAGTAACGCGGCTGGCGGTCGCGCGCGCGGAGCACATTGAGCAGGATCTGGCCAGACACGGAACGCGCGTACGCCTCGTTGAACGCCGCCGCGTCATCAGCGATCTGGCGGGCGAGGCCTTCGCGCCGCAGGGAGGCCGACGGCGCTGCGCCGCACCCGGTGACAAGGGTCGCCGCCAGCGAAATCAGGGCAAGACGGGTTAAGGACGATCGGTCCATTGGCGCTCTCCGGACGGGGATGCTAGCACGCCTCGCCGGCCCCCCGTCCCCACGGGGCATACGCGGCGACGGTGAACAAAGGACGGACGGCCCTTGCTGCAGCGACTTCTCGACGGCTACCGGACGTTCCGGGACGAGCAATGGCCCCAGGTGCGCCAGCACTACGAGCGGCTGGCCGACCGCCAGCGGCCCGACACCCTGATCATCGCCTGCTCCGACAGCCGGGTGGACCCGCACACCATCTTCAGCGCCGGGCCGGGTGAGCTCTTCATCATCCGCAACGTCGCCAACATCGTGCCTCCCTGCGAACAGGGTCCAGGCCAGCACGGCACGTCGGCGGCCATCGAGTTCGCCGTCACCAAGCTGGAGGTGCAGACCATCCTTGTTCTGGGCCACGCCCGCTGCGGCGGGGTCGCGGCCGCGCTGGACCACACCATCGGCGCCGACAGCATGTTCCTGGCGCAGTGGATCAGCCTGCTGGAGCCGGCGGTGGACCGGGCGGCGCACGTGCACGACCCGCAGACCGCCGTCGAACGGGAGTCGATCATCGTCTCGATGGAGCGGCTGCGCAAATTCCCGTTTGTCGCCGATGCCATACGCACGCGCGGACTGACCGTAGAAGGCGCGCGCTATGGGGTCGCTGATGGGCGTCTTGAGGTCTACGACCCGGTCACCAAAGACTTCCAAAACGTAACGTGACGAAGGCCTGCTGGGGCTGCTGTTTCCCGGCGCCGTTCGTGCTATCCACAGCGACGGTGGGGACCGGCGGGAGCGCCTATGGCCGACGTTTACGTAGCTTTTGTGCGCGATGACCAGTCCTATGCCGAGGCCCTCGCGGTCGCGCTGCAGGGCTCCGGGTTTACCGTGTCGCGCTCGGCCTCTGTGGTGGAAGCCATCGACGAGTGCGGCGCCATCATCGTGCTGTGGACGCCGGCGGCGGCGCGCTCGAAACTCTTTGTAGACGCGGCGGATCGGGCGTTTCGCTCCGGCAAGATGGTGATGGCCCGGATGGGCGCGGAACCGCTGCCGCAGATGTTTGCGGGCGTCGAGGCGCACTCCCTGGCGCGCTGGTCCGGTGACCCTGAATCCCCGGAAATCGACGATATCGTCTTTCATGTGGACCGGCTGGTGAGCCGCACGCGCCTGCGCGCCGGCGGCGAGGCTCCCCCCGAAACGGGACACGCCCAGCAGCGCGAGCGCGGCGTGGTGCACCGTTTTCCAGCTGGCGGCGGCGGTGGCGGCGCCATGCGCGCGGCGGCCCGGCCGATGGAGGCCCCGGCCCAGCGTGCGCCGGCGCCGCAACCCTATCAGGCCTCAGCGGACCCGCTGGCCGAGGAAGCCGCCTACTGGCGGCGGATCCAGCACAGCAACGATCCGAACGAGTTCTACGCCTACATGGAGCGCTACGGCCGCAACGGCACGTTCGCCGAACTGGCTGAGCAGCGGATGCGCAGCCTCGCGCCCCGGCCCGCCCCGCGATCAGCGCCGCCGATGTCCGCGCCGATGCCAGCCCCCATGCCCCCGCCGATGCAACAGCATGGCCATGGCCATCGCCCGCCGCCGGTGCAGCGCGGCGGCTTCAGCATGAACCCGCCGATGCCGCGCCCGGCGCCGAACCAGGCGCAGCCGCGGCTCGACCCCCACCCTGCCCGCACGCGCGTCGAGCCCGACATCTCGAGCCCCTCCCAAGGTGGTGGTGGCGTCCGCGGCCTGATGTTCTTGATCTTTCTGGCGATGATCGGCGGCGGCGGCTTCTACGTGTACCAGCAGCTGCAAGGGCCGGCGCCCGCCGCCGTGGAAAACGCCGAAGAGCCTTGGACACCCCCGGCCGGAACCCCCGCCGAGCCGGACACCTCGCTGGCGGCGGCGACCGAAAGGGCCGCTGCGCCGACCGTCGCGGCGGCCCCGCAACGGATGGTCGCCGAGCGGCGTCAGCAACCCAAGCAGGTCGAGGCCCCCGAGCCCCCCCCACCGCCGCCGATTTTCCGGACGCTGCCCGCATCGCCGCCGCCGACGCCGGCGTCTGCGGCAGTCACCGACGACCTGCAGCGCGATGTCGGACCAACCGTCGCTGCAGCGCCGATCCAGGTGGCCGCTGCGCCGGTGCAAGTCCTGCCGGCCGCCGCGCCCCGCACCGTGCGCCCGCGCTGGGCCCAGCGTCCCAGCGCTCGCGACATGCAGGGCGCCTACCCCGCTTCGGCCCAGCGCCGGAGCGTTCAGGGCCGGGTGGTGCTCGACTGCCTGATCGGCACAGATCTGGCGATCCGCTGCCGCTCGATCTCCGAAACCCCCGCCGGCTACGGCTTCGCGACCGCCGCCCTGCGGGTCGCGCAGCAATTCCGCGCCGGGCCCACGCTGGAGGACGGACGGCCCGCCGCCGGCGAGCGCGCGCAGGTGGTGCTGGTGTTCAAGCCGGAGTGAAGCCCGCCGTTGCGGAAATGACGCAAAAGTTGTATGACGCCTGCATATATTGCAGGTGCGAAACGAAGGTCCGGCGACTTCGGCACTGCAACGGAGGCCGGCCTTGTTGCTGACCATGATGAAGGCCAAGCTGCACCGCGCGACGGTGACCCAGGCGGACCTGCATTACGAAGGATCGATCGCCATTGATCGCGACCTGCTGGATGAGGCCAGCATCTTCCCGCACGAGCAGGTGGATGTGCTGAACATCACCACCGGCGCCCGCTTCACCACCTACGCGATCGAGGCGCCCCGGGGCTCGCGGGTGTTTGGCGTCAACGGCGCCGCCGCACGCCTTGTGCAGAAGGGCGACCGGATCATCGTCGTCACCTACTGCCAGTTGCCGGCCGAAGAAGCCCGCAACTATACCCCGACCGTCGTCCTGCTGAACGACGACAACGACGTGGTCCGCGCAGCGGCGTAGGTGGACTGGCGCGCGTGAACTGGCGCGACATCGCTGCCGCGCCAGTCCTGACTCCCAGAAGATTGGCCTATTTCGAGAGCCTGAGCTGCGAGATCGCCGTGGCTATGCTGCGGAACACCGCGCGCAGTTCGGTGCCGTTGGACGGGAAGAGCGCCTGTGACGGCGACGATGCGCAGGCTTTCAGCGCATTTTTCGCGGTGGTGTCGTTTCCGAGCGCGAAACCGACCGTGTAGACGGACACGCCCGCGTTCTTCATTGCAGTGCAGATCGCCGCCGATTGCGCGAACGCATCCCCGTTCGGCGAGACGCAGTTGATCCGCTCGGATGTCGTTGCGCCGCTGGCGTTGCTGGCGACGACGCCGTTGCAGTACTGCGTGTTGTAGGCGCCGTCCGTCATCATGATCGCGATCTTGCGCAGGTGCGGGCTGCCGTATGGCGCCGGCTGCGAGCCCGCCGGCCACAGCGAGCCAAACTTCGGCGACAGCAGGTACCAGCCCCACCCGATGCCCAGGTGACCGGCTGTGGAGCCCGTCGCCGTGAGCGCGTTGATCCTGGCGGTGAGCGCGGCCTTGTCGCTGGTGAGCGGCAAGATGGTGTTGGCGAGACACGGGCTGGAGGCGACCGGGTAGTTCCGGCCGAGCGGCGCCGTGTTGGGGGCCGTGTCCCTCGCTGCGTCGACGCCGGTGCGCTCCGTGGCGCAGGTGCTGACGCGATAGACGCGGATGGCGTTGCTTGCGCTCGTGAGCCGGAGATACTCGCACCCCTCCAGCGTGCAGTACGACGTGCCGCCGTTGGTGTAGTCGCCGTAGTTTATTCCGACGGCCGTGCGCAGGATGAAGGTGTTAGCCGACCTGTTCTCGATCTGCCACGAGGCGTTCGCCGCGTTGTTGATCTGGGTCATGCCGCCCACGCCGGTGATGACCGCGTAGTCGTTGGTCGCGAGACCGTGATTGTTCGCCGTCACCTGCACTTCACAGGTGATCGTGAAACACCTCTGGATCGAGCCGCCGGACGTGTATTTGTTGTAGCTGCCGCCGTTGATGCCGGAGAGCTCGAAGGTATTCGCTGTCTTGTTGGCGATGGTGAAAATCTTGTTGTTCAACTGGGTCGGGGCGCCGACGCCGGTGATCCGGACGAAGTCGCCGTTGTTGAAGCCGTGGCCGTTGGACGTGATCACCACCGGGTTGGCCTTGCTGACGCCAGTGATCGCCTTGGCAGCGCCGTTCTTCCACGTCGCGCCCGTGATCGGGGCGCCCGCAGTGATGGGACCGCGCACCTGATCGGCGTAGCTGCCGGGGTTCACGGTGGCCGAATACGGGACCAGCGCGATCTTGGAGTAGTACGGAGCCTGATCAGCGCGGATCATGATGTCGACAGCGTCGGCGGCAGCCGTGCGCAGATCGATGATCCGCTGGCCGGCCATTGAGCCCGTGACGTCGAGGATGAGCGCGATTTCGAGGTCCGTGCCCTCCTGATTCGCCTCGGAACTGACCTTCACTGTGAAATCGTGGTTGGTTACCAGGCGCGCCAGCGTGGTGGGCACCGGCATCGTCGCCACCGCGCGGTGACCGCCGCCGGGGAGTTCGACGACCGAGATCGTCGCCAGCGTAGCGCCGTCCTCATCGCCGAGACTGCCCTTGAAGTACTGCTCCGCTGCCGCGCTCCGCTCCGTCATCGGCTTGTCCGCCATGCGTTCGGCCACCAGCGCCGCGCCGTCGACGGCGTTCTGGAGCGTCTGGCGCGCGGCGTTGGCCCGGGTGAAGTCGATCGAAACCCCGACCAGCGACAACACGACGGACGCGGTGAGCGCCCAGATCATCGCGACATTGCCGAACCGTTCCCGGAGCAGCCGGGTGAAGGGAAGGCGCAGGAGCATGAAGAGGCTGTTCATTTTTATAGCCCGGATATGGATCTGGACGGGCAGTATCGCCCATCGCGGTTAAGGCTCCGCCCTACCGGGATCGTAAAAATATCGTTCATGGTCAGATGTTTGAGCAGTCGAGGGCGGCAGGCCGCGCACGGCGTCGCCATCCGGGTACGCTGCCCCGCTGCCCTGACATGATGACCTTCGCTGCTTAACGGAGCGCCCTGCGGAGATGGTAAAGGGCGTTGGAAGCGCATCGGGGAGCGCGCTTGACATGATCTGCATTACATATCATTTTGATATCAATAGTGCATCAAAGAGGACGGCATGGCTGAGCTGGGTGGAAAGTTCGGAAAGACCTCGGAGCGGCGCGCCAGCACCATGAACGGGGGGATGATGCTTCTCGCCCTGCTCCTGCTGATCGTCGGCGTCGTCTGGTTTGCGGTTAGCGGCGGGCTGATCGACCGGGAGCCCGAGGGGCCGATCATCTTCGCGCTGGCCATCGTCGTGATCGTGCTGATCGCCGGCGGCTTCTACTCGCTGCAGCCCAACGAGGGCGCGGCCGTCACCCTGTTCGGCAACTACAAGGGCACCGACCGCACGCCCGGCCTGCGCTGGGTGCTGCCCTGGTACGCGCGCAAGAAGATCTCGCTGCGCGTGCG
>JANNVF010000575.1:0-3088 GCA_031414315.1 Hyphomonadaceae bacterium
CGGGAAGATCGCCAGCCCGGTGATGATGGCGACGTTGCCCGAGCGGCTGGCGTGGAGGCGAGGGCGGGCATGCAGAGGATGCGACATCGGCGCGGATCTTTCCGTGAGCGCCGAGAGCATAGGCAGACTTCAGTTACGATCGGGTGAGCCAGCGGGGTTAAACACTTGTTGACGCGCCGCCGTCGGCCAGACGGGTGGTGTGGTAAACCAGATGCAAAAGGGCCGCCCCGTTGCCGGAGCGGCCCTTCCATAGTCGGATCGCGCGGCGATCCCTTGACCTTGCAGCCAGCAGTCTTGCGGCTAGATGCGCGCCTCGCATTGGAGGGTCCAAGCCGTGCGGGTCACCTGCGATGAACGACGATGAGACACTGGATCACCTCCTTTCGAAAAGTTGAAGACAGGAAGGAATGTAGGCGCCGCGGAAGATTCGGCAAGGGCCTTCGACATCCGCGCGAGTGGCCTCAGGTCTTGTTCGCCGCCCACGCGTTCACCCGTTCACCAAGGATGTCGAGCGGGATGGCGCCGCCGCCCAGCACCACCGTGTGGAACGCCCGGGTGTCGAAGCGCTGGCCCATCGTGGCGCGCGCGGCCTCGCGCAGCCGCAGAATTTCCATCTGGCCGATCATGTAGGCGGTCGCCTGTCCCGGCATGACGATGTAGCGGTCGATGTCCTTGCGCGCTTGCGCGGGGTCGCCCGGCTGGTTGGCGAGGACGTAGTCGATCGCCTGCTGGCGCGGCCAGCGCTTGTGGTGGAGCCCCGTGTCGACCACCAGGCGGATCGCCCGGCGCAGCTCCAGCGTCAGGCGCCCGAAATCGGCATACGGATCGGTGTAAAAACCCATCTCCTTGGCGAGCCGCTCGGAATAGAGGCCCCAGCCTTCGGAGTACGCCGTGTAGCCACCACCGAACCGGCGAAAGCGCGGCACGCCGTCCAGTTCCTGCGCGATGGCGATCTGCATGTGATGGCCGGGGATGCCCTCGTGGTACGCGAGCGCCTCCAGCTGGTAGAGCGGCAGCGCCTTCATATCGACGGTGTTGCAGTAGTAGACGCCGGGCCGGGACCCGTCCGGCGCCGGGCGTTCATAGAATGCGAGCCCCGCGCCGTTTTCACGGTACGCCTCCACGGCGCGCACTTCGACCGGCGCTTTCGGCAGCACCGCAAAGACGTCCGGCAACTTGAGGCGCATCGCATCGATGGCGGCGGTTGCCTTGCGCACGTAGCTGGCCTTGCCGTCGGCGGTCTGCGGTTCGTAAAATCGCGGATCGCTTTCCATGTAGTCGAAAAACGCCTTCAGCTCACCACGATAGCCGACGCGCGTCATCACCGCGCGCATCTCGCCGTGCAGGCGCGCGACCTGTGCCAGCCCGATGCGGTGGATGTCATCACCCGTCAGCGTGGTGGTCGTCTGACGCGCAAGCAGGCTTGTGTAGTACGCCGCGCCGTTGGGCAGGCGCCACACGCCGTCGTCGGTTCCGGCGCGCGCACGGTGCGCCTCCAGCATGGCGATGACCTCCGCATATGCGGGCTCCACGTCCACGCGCAGCGATCTCTGAACATCGATAAGCAGCCGCGTCTTGTCGGCGACCGGGGCATCGAGAGCGTTCACCTTCTTCACGAAGTCCGACCACAACGGGCTTTGCGGGCCGGGCGGCGGGGGTTCTCCACGCAGCATCGCCTGCAGTTGCAGTCCGGTGACCGCAGCTCGTCCGAACGGCGCGCCGGTAACGATGTTGCGCGCACCGGGGATCGCCATGTCGTAGACGAACTTCGGCATCAGGATCCCGGCGTCGGCCGACGCTTCGTTCAGCGCGATCTGCTGACGCAGGTAGGCGCCAAGGCCCCGCAGGCGCGCCACATAGGCTTCGGCGTCGGCGAGGCTCGCGACCTTGTGCTGGTTGATCAGGAACGTGGCCGCCTGTGCGTGCACGCCGTTCATCTGGTCGAAGCGGTAGCGATAGCGCCGCCACGTGAACGCCTCTGCGCTGCGCGCGGCTTCGGTCTCGAACATGCGAAACGACAGCTGGCCGTTCGGCGTCAGCGTGGCGGGATTGAAACGCCGGCGCATTTGCTCCAGCCGCGCCCGGCCGAGCGCCTGATCCTCGGCAGCGCGTGCATCTGACACGTCGTCCCACGTGTCGTAGCCACGCCTGTCGCCGAGGTTGGTGGCGAGCTGCGGCGAGCGCGTTACCCGCTCGTCGAACACCTCTTCAAAGAAAGCGTCGAGCGCGGCCTGGTCTTCGCCGGTGGGCGGCGTGGGCGGCGTGGCGCAGCCGGTCAGCAGCCAGGCCAGTCCACCGGCGCTCAACTGCAAGGCGTCGCGTCTGGTCGTCATCAAAAGCTCCCCGGGGCGTGAATCGTTAAACCGGCATTAACCATGTCGCGCCCTTTTCGTCGATCACATGGACGAGAACGGAGAGTCGGTATGACTGGGGCGGAAGTGCTTGATCTTGGCCGGGAAGCCATCTGGCTGACGGTGATCATTTCGGCGCCGGTGATGCTGGTGGGGCTGGCGGTCGGCTTCGGCGTCTCATTACTGCAGACCCTCACGCAGATTCAGGAACAGACACTGGTGTTCGTGCCGAAGATCCTGTCGATCTTCATCGCGCTCCTGTTGTTCCTGCCGATCATGGGCGGCTTGCTCGGCAAATTCACGCAAGACGTGTTTGCGCGCGTTGCAGCGTACTAGCGCGTGACCCAAGCCATATGACTCTCTGGGGCTATGATCTCTGGTCGGTGACGCTGGCGTTCTCGCGGATCGGATCGCTGGTGATGCTGATGCCGGGCATCGGGGAAGGGGCGGTGCCGTCGCGCGCGCGGCTGGGGTTTGCGCTGCTGCTATCGATCATGCTCGCGCCACAGGTCGCTGCAGCGCCAGGTGACGTGTGGGGCGCGTCTGGGCAGGTCATCTCGGAGATCGCGGTCGGGCTCGTGCTGGGGGGCGTGGCCCGCATCCTGATGACGGGCCTTGCGACCGCAGGACAGATATTCGGTCTGGAGACGGGGTTGTCGTTCGCACAGACCGCAGATCCGCTGCAAGGCGGCCAGGGTGGCCAGATCGTCTCGGTGTTTCTCGGCCTGCTCGGCACC
>JANNVF010000576.1:0-1910 GCA_031414315.1 Hyphomonadaceae bacterium
TGGCGGCGACGGAAACGATACGTTGAACGGCGAAGGCGGCGTCGACGTGTTCCTCGGCGGCGAAGGCGCCGACACCATGGTCGGCGGCGCCGAGGGTGACTTCTTCTACGGCGAGAACGGCGACGACATCGCGTTCGGCGAAGCCGGTAACGACATCTTCGTGATGACCGCCGGCAATGACACGGCCACCGGCGGCGACGGCCAGGACTATTTCTACATGGGCGACGGCAATGACACGCTGAACGGCGGCGACGGCGTCGATGTCATGCTCGGTGAGGCCGGCGACGACATTTTCAATCCGGGCCTCAGCGTCGACTACGTGTTCATGGGCACGGGGAATGACACGCTCAACGTCGACAAGCTCCTCAGCGGCGTGACCGTGCTGAACGACTTCACGGCCGGGAGGGACAGCGGCGATCTGATCAACCTGACTGGCACCGGATGGTCAGACTTCGAGCAGGTACTGGGGGCCCTCAGTGACTTCACCGCGTCCGGCGGGTTCTGCATCCTGACACTCGATGCCGACACCAGCATCTGGTTCATCGGCGTTGCGCCAATCCAGCTCTCCGCAAGCGATTTCATCTTCGGCGGCGGCTAGGCCGCGTCAGCCCGTGCAGCGCGCGGTGAACGCACGGTCGGTTTCCGCCGGGCTGTCGAGGACAGCAAAGAAACTGTCGAGATAGGCCTGCGTCTCGCGACGGCTTACGTCATCGAGTCGCGCCTCCCCCGCGAGCAGCGCGGTCATGTCGCCGCGCCGCGCGCGAAAGTGTGCGATGGCCTCCGGCAACTGATCCTTGAAGCGGCAGAGGCCGCGATAGTAACGCGTGCGGACGTTGCGCACCGGGACGTTGTCGGGCGGCAGCGCATACGGGGTATCGACGAACCCGGAATAGTCGAAATCATAGGGCGTCGGCACGAGCGCCGTCGCGGCGCCCGCAGGTGCGATCAGCTTGATGTTGTGGCAGCACTTGGCGCCGGCGTGCCCGCTGATGAAATCCCAGTCGAGATTGCCGATCATGTACTGGAACAGCGCGGTGCGCGTGGCCGCCTGTGGATCGAGCTGCGCGTAGCCGACGGTGTTGGTCTCCACCTCCAGTTCGGCGCCCTGGTTGCGCCGCGCCAGATCGTCGATGCCCTCGATCACGAACGCAAAGCGCGTGCGATCTGCCCGACCGCCCTGCGTGTCGTGATAGGTCACATCGGCTGCCCGCACCCTGAAGCTCAGCGGCGTGATCAGATTGTAGAGCCGGTAGGCGAGGAATTCGCGGACGACATACTGTTCGTAGCTCCCCGACGGCTTGCAGAAGCTGACGAGCTTGAGCCGCCGCTGGCCCTCAAACAACGTGCCGCGCACCGCCGTCCGGTCGAACTCGATGCCGAGGGGGGGAAACGCGCAGAACCCGCCAACGCGCCGCGACACGCCGCGCGGATTGATCTGCACGGCGAAGGTCTGCGCGGTCCCGCCGCCGGTGAGCCGCAACGCGCCGGGATAGGGATCGGTGCTGTCGGGCGCATTGGAGATCAGCCGCGACAGCGGGCCTTCCAGCGTGAACGCGATCGGCGCGTCGCTGGCAAACAGCGGCGCCTCGGCCAACGCTGGCGCCGCGCACAGCAACGCGCCAGCAAGCGCGATCAACAGCGTTCCGAGCCGAACCATGAAGCTTCCCCGTCCGCGACGACGAGACTCTGGCACACCGACGGCGGCGCTTGAAGCGCCTAGGTCCCCCAGCGGCGCAGCGCATCCATGATCGCGCCGCTCACCGGTTCGCCGGGCTGACCGATGCGGCGGTTCACATCGGCGTGGGAGTAGCCGGGCGCCCGGAAAAGCCGCGCGTCCACGCCCGCCCCACGCAGACGATCACCGAGCAACGCCGACTGGCGCACGGCGTCGGGCCGGTCCGTGTGCACGA
>JANNVF010000577.1:0-6110 GCA_031414315.1 Hyphomonadaceae bacterium
GTCGGTCTTTTCGAGCAGGATGTGGGACATCCCCCGCTCGGCGGCGCGTGCGGCCGCGCTCAGGCCTGCGGGGCCGGACCCGAGGATGGCGAGGTCGAAACTCAACGCTGTCATTCGCCCATGCCCCCGCACGTTCTCGAATCATGCTCGCACACGCCTATACGGCGAGCAATGGGCGGTCTTGCGAGTGACTCGCATGTGGTTGCGCTGGCGCCGGTGCGGTGGTTGCGTTAAGATTCCGTTGACCATCAAACGAGGGTCAAACGCCGGGTGCACAGGCTGCGGGCGGCAACTCCGGGGGGAGCATCTCAATGGCGCGGGGGTTTGCGCTCGAGGGGAAAAGGCCGGGTCCGAACGTCTTTCAGCGCTCGCTCTTTGTGGCGTGCCTGTCGCTGTTTTCGTCGCCCGTTCTGGTCTTGTCCGCCGCTGCACAACAGACACTTCCACGGTTCGACGGCGCAACCCATCTGGGCGTGGCATCGTGCGCGGGTCCGTGCCACGCGCGTCAGTCCGCCCTTGGCGTGGCGAGCGGGGCCGCCATGCGCGGCAGCGAGATCGTCGTCTGGCAGGATCAGGATACAGCGCGCGGTCGTCACGCGCAGGCCTACAACGTGCTGTTGCAGCCACGCGGCCGCGACATCGCCAGCAAGCTGGGCATCGGCGCGCCCGAGCGATCCGGCGAGTGTCTCTCCTGCCACGCGGATTCCACCCCAGCGGGCAAGCGCGGCGATCGCTTTCAGCTCTCCGATGGGGTGAGCTGCGAAAGCTGCCATGGCGGCGCGGAAAAATGGCTCAACAGCCACTACGCGCCGGACGCGACCCACGCGCGGAATATCGCGAACGGGATGTTTCCCACAGACAACATCGAGGCGCGCGCCAGACTGTGCGCGAGTTGCCATATCGGGGCCGCCGCGCCGGACCAGTTCGTGACGCACCGGATCATGGGCGCCGGCCACCCGCGCCTGTCGTTCGAGGTCGAACTGTTTACGTCGTTGCAGATGCACCATGTGGAAGATCAGGACTACGCCGCGCGCAAACCGCTGCAGAACCGCGCCCGGATCTGGGCGGTCGGGCAGGCAGTGGCGATGCGCACGTCGGTCGATCTGTTCCTGCGTTCGGAACGCACGCGCACCGCGCTCTTCCCGGAACTGTCGTTCTACGATTGTCACTCGTGCCACCGGCCGATCTCCGACCGCACGGATTATCAGTCCACCTGGCGGCCGAACCCGATGCGTCCGCTCGGCACGGGCGTGGCGCCGTTCAATGACGCCAACATGATCGTGCTGGTCGCCGCGGCGAAAGTGCTCGCGCCGAGCCTCGCCGCCGATCTCGAAACAAAGGCGCGCGTGTTCCATGCGGCTGAACTTGGCACGGCGGCGGAGCGGCAGGCTGCGGGCGAAGCGCTGAGCGCGCATCTGGGCCAGCTCATCCGCGCCTTCAACGCCGCAACGATATCCGCCGACCGCGCCGAAACCACACTCCGCGCCATCGTGGAGACATCGCAGGCGGACCGCTACACGTCGTACGCTTCGGCGGAACAGGCGATCATGGCGGTCGACAGCCTGTCGCGCGCCATGTCGGACATGGGCGGTGCGCGGCGCGCAAAGGCCGAACGCGCGCGCGGCGCCATCGACGCGGCCTATCGCACCGTGGGTGATCCAAATACCTACGATCAGGAAGCCTTTCGGCGCGCGCTCGCCGATGTCGCCCAGCGGTTGGGATCATGAAAACGGTCATCGCTCCCGCGCGTCGCGCCAGCGTCGCTTTCGTCGCCCTGCTCGCGGCGTCGCTGCTGGCGAGCTGCGGCGGCGGCGGCGGAGGTGGCGGAGGTGGTGGAGCCCCCGCACCGCCGCCACCGCCGCCAGGCCCGACCAACCTCTATTCGATTCCGCTGCAACGCCAACTCGTCACGACCGACGTGGAGCGCATCATCGCGCAGGCGGTGAACGAAGCGCAGGCGCGCAGTCTTGTTGGTGTGATCGCCGTGGTGGACCGGGTGGGCAACGTGCTCGCCGTGTACAAGATGAACGGCGCTACCGACACGCAACTCGTGCCGCCGGGGCCCGCCGCCAGCGGACCGCGCACGCTGTCGGATCTGAACACCTTCCGGAACCCCACCGCCGGCAATTTCGATCTGCAGGGCGTACCCGCCCCGCGCGCGACCGCCGCGATCGCAAAGGCGATCACCGGCGCCTACCTGTCCTCGGGCGGCAACGCATTCAGCACGCGCACCGCAAGCATGATTGTGCAGCAGCACTTCCCGCCGTCGCCTGCCACAGCGGGGCTGGAAAGCGGGCCGCTGTCGGGCGTGCAGTTCAGCTCGTTGCCGTGCTCGGATCTGGTGACGCGCTACACCAGCGGCGCGATACCGGGACCTGGCCCGCACCGGTCACCGCTCGGCCTCTCCGCCGATGCCGGCGGCTTTCCACTCTACAAGGACGGCGCGGTTGTCGGCGGCGTCGGCGTTTCGTTCGACGCCAGCTACACGTTCGATCCCAATGTCATCGACACGGACGCCGACGCCGAGGAAATCATCGCGCTCGCCGGGTCGGTCGGGTTTGAAGCGCCTAGCGCCATCCGCGCCGAAATGGTGACGGTGGATGGCACGACGCTGCGCTTCTCCGATGCGGTGCGCGCCAATCTCCAGCGCGATCCAGCCACCGCGCCGGCGTTTTCGACGCTGTCAGCCGTCGGCGCACTTGTTTCCGTGCCGGGGTATTTCGCGCAGTCGACCGCACCCGCTATTCTCGCCGGCGTGAACTACGGGGCGGAAGTCTCCGGCGTGCGGCAGGCGACCACAGGAGAGTACGCCAATCGCGACGTGTTCGTGCTCAGCGATGGCGCGGGCGCCAACCGCTATCCGCCGATCGGCGGCGGCGACGGCGCGGCCGTTGGATCGCCGCTGACTGCCACGGAAGTGCGCGCGCTGGCGGAAGAGGCGTTCGGCGTGATGACGTCGGCGCGGGCGCAAATTCGCCGGCCGCTCAACAGCCGCGCGGAAGTGACGATCTCGATCGTCGATACCTACGGCACGGTGCTCGCCGTCGTGCGCTCGCCCGACGCGCCGGTGTTCGGCATCGATGTCTCGCTGCAGAAGGCGCGCACCGCGATGTTCCTGTCGGGCTCGTTTGCGGCGCAGGAGCTGCTGGCGGCCAACTTCAACCCGACGCTGGCGTTCGGCGTGGGCGCCGACCCTGCGGTGACCGGCTTTGTCGGTCAGGTGCGCACGTTCCTTGGCCAGCCGACCGCACTCACCGGAGCCACGGCGTTCGCGGCACGGTCGGCGGGCAATCTCGCGCGGCCGTATTTCCCGGACGGCCAGGTGGGCGCGCCCAATGGTCCGCTGGCGCGGCCGATCACGCAGTGGAGCATCTTCTCCACGGGCCTGCAGTCGGCGCTGATCTACGAGAATGTCGTGCAGCACGCGACGTTCGTGCTGGGCCTGACGCCGGACACGCCCGCGCGATGCACGTTCCTGCCACCCGTGACCGGCGCGCAGAACCGTCTGCAGAACGGCATCCAGATTTTCCCGGGCGGCGTGCCGATCTATCGCGGCGCGACGCTTGTCGGCGGGATCGGCGTTTCCGGCGATGGCATTGATCAGGACGACATGATCTCGTTCCTCGGCCTGCACCGCGCGGGCCTGCGCGTGGGCTCGATCGGCAATGCGTCGACGGCGATTCGCGCCGATCAGGTGGTGGTGAGCGGGACGAGGCTTCGCTACGTGAGCTGCCCGTTCGCACCGTTCCTCGACTCCAGTGAACAAAATGCCTGTCAGGGCAAGTAACCTCAGGGCCCACCGGCGCACGCCGTCCTATGTGTGGGCTGCGGCGCTCGCGGCGCTGGCGCCGAGCGCGTTCGCGCAAACACCTGACACTGAGAAACCACCCAGCAACGATACCGCCCCGCCGCTCAACGAGGGCCCCGACGCTGATCCATGGGCGCGCCTCATGAGCGCGTGCGCGCAGGCAAACATCCCGTTCGCCGCCGTCGCTGAGGCGTCGAACTTTGCAGCGGTGGCCTACATCGAAGCCTCACCGCATGCGCTGGCCGTGCGGTATGGCGCGCCGCTTGCAGCGGCGTCGCTGAACACCGGCTCCGCGCCTCACGATCCATGGATAGCCGCCGACGTAGAGGCCGCCGCCCCGCTTGCGCCGGAGCAGGTGGCGCCCGCAACGCCTGAGCCGTTGACGCCGGTGACCGAGAGCGTCGCGCCATTCCTCCCGCAGCCAAACGCCGCCGAACCGGCGATCGACGCGCACGACGTGCCGCTCGCCATCGCGCAGAACGACGCGCCGCTCGTGCCGCTCGATGCGGAGGCGGATGCGGCGGGCGAAGGCGACGCGGGCGAAAGCGAACTCATCCCCATTCCCGATCCGCTGGAGCCGCGGGCTGCGCGCCGGCGTCCCGGACAGGCCGCTGATGCGGCGCCGGCGCAGATCCAGGTGGATCCCAACGCCGTTGCGCCGATGGACCTGCGCGATCTCTATTCGTGCGAACCATCGCTGGAGGGCGGTCACGGCGAGCACCTGATGCCGTGCGCGCCGCCGGTGCCGGACCGCTGGCGCCTCGCGGAAAATCTCGGGGTCGTCAATCCACGCTGGTGGGATCCCTACAACCAGAACACGCTCAAGGGCGATCGCCCGATCTTCGGCACGCACGACTGGTTCTTCATCGCCAGCGCGATCTCCGACACCGTGATCGAGCCGCGCAGCTTCCCGATACCGATGGGCGTACAGACCACCGCGCGCGCCGGCAGCCTCGATGTGTTCGGCGATGCAAACTCGCTGGTGCTGAGCCAGACGTTCGTGGCGAGCGCCGCGCTCGTGCAGGGACAGACCGCGTTCAAGCCGCAGGAGCTTGAATTCCGCATCGCGCTCGCGGGCAACATCAACTACGCCGAGGTGGAGGAAAAGCGCATCCTCTACGTGCGGCCCGATGGCGGGACGGACCGCCTCGACAGCTTCGTCGGCGTACAGGAGTTGTTCGTCGAGGATCACCTGCGCAACGTTTCGGATCGCTACGATTTCGACTCGCTGCGCGTCGGCATCCAGCCGTTCTCCAGCGACTTTCGCGGTTTTCTTTTCCAGGACAACCAACTGGGCGTGCGCCTGTTTGGAACACGCAACAACAACCGCATCCAGTACAATCTCGCGGCGTTCGCGCGACTGGAAAAGGACACCAACTCCGGCCTGAACGATGTCAGCGATGATCTGCGCAAAGACTACGTCTTCCTCGCCAACGTCTACCGGCAGGACACGCCGGTCCCCGGCATGACGAGCCAGATCACCGCCGTCTACAACATGAACCGCGAGGCCGGCGACATCGAGGTCGACACCAACGGCTTTCCGGTGCGCCCCTCGCTGATCGGCGATCTGCGGGCGCGAGATTATGACGTGGGGTACGTGGGCTACAACGCCGATGGGCACATCGGGCGGCTGAACCTCACGGCGTCGGCGTACGTCGCGTTCGGGGAGGACAGGAACAACACGTTCACAGGCAAGGAATCGGTCATCCAGTCCTACTTCGTCGCGGTCGAGCCTTCGGTGGACTTCAACTGGATTCGCGTGCGCGGCTCGGCGCTCTACGGCAGTGGCGACGAAGATCCGTACGACGATCGCGAGGAGGGCTTCGACGCGATCTTCGAAAATCCCCAGTTCGCCGGCGCCGACACGAGCTACTGGATCCGCCAGAGCGTGCCGTTCATCGGCGGCGGGCGCGCGGTCAACCTGAACGGACGCAACGGCATCCTGAATTCGCTGCGCTCGTCGAAGGAACAGGGCCAGTCCAACTTCATCAATCCCGGCATCGCGCTGATCGGCATCGGCGCCGACGCCGATGTGACACCGGAAGTCCGTGTCTCGGCCAACGTGAACCATCTCTCGTTTGCGACCACCGCGCCGGTGGAGGCGCTGCGCATGCAGGGCGACATCGACCGCGCGATCGGTTGGGATGTGTCGGCGGCAGCGACCTACCGGCCAGGGTTCATTCAGAACTTTGTGTTTCGTCTCTCCGCCGCAGCGCTGGCGCCGGGCGACGGGTTCAAGGATCTCTTCGACAACAAGGACAAGAACGACCTCTACTATTCGGTGCTGTTCAACGCCACTGTG
>JANNVF010000578.1:0-4322 GCA_031414315.1 Hyphomonadaceae bacterium
CGTCAACGCCATCGCGCCGGGTGCCTTCGCCTCGGAGATGAACCGGACCGCCCGCGATCATGGCGACGTCGTCGCCAAGGCTATCCCGATGAAGCGGATCGGGGTCGACGAGGACATGGCGGCAGCGGCGATCTATCTCGCGTCCCGGGCCGGAGACTATGTGGTCGGCGAGACAATCGCCGTGGACGGCGGCGTGGCGCACGCCAGCATCGGGGGCGCTTCTCCCTCCTGAAACCTGTCTGGAGTCAGACATTTCCGCCAAACCTTAAGATTCATGAAGATTGGGGAACGATTGACCCCGGCGCCCGTTTTATCCCTGCGGGCGCAGTCGCGGTCGCATGTCCTGGAGCGCCAGGATGTTGGACCCAGCGGGCGGCAGTTCTGGATGAAAGTCCGGCGCCCAGGCGTTCTTCCATCGGACGCCGAAAGTCAGGGAGATGGAGATGATGTTCGCAAAGGTACTCGCCACAGCCGTCACGATCGGCGCCCTCGGGGGCGCATCGCTCGCGGTCGCGCAGAACATCGGCTCCCCCACATCGGTCACGGCCATGAACACCAGCACACAGATGCAGCCGATCGCCCAACGTGGCGAAAGCGCGCCATGCGCGAACGTCGATTTCCGCATTTATTTTGAGCCGGGCTCCGCTGAGCTGAACGCCGAGGCACGCGATACGATCTCGACAGCAGCGCAGGACGTGCGCCAGTGCGGTCGGGTCGATGTGGAACTGGCGGCAGATCGGTCGCGCATCGACAGCGACAGCGAACGCCGGCTGTCATCGCAACGCAGCGTCGCGGTGCTTGGTGAAATGCGCCGTCGGGGCGTCGCGGGCGACGTGTTCATTGCGCCAGTGCGTGACGTTGTCGTTGCCGCCGAAGCGAACGCTGGTCCGGATTTCGTGGAAGTCGGTATCGCACCGAGCGCGGGCTCGCAGCTTCTGTCGAGCCTGCCCAGCGCCAGGGACATGTAACGATGGTTACGCGTGGGCGGTGACGCCGCCCGTGTGTGCCCCATTCTCGGCGGGGTGAAACCCGGGCCGGAAAAAGCCCAGCGTGCGCAGGAACACGCGGCGGAACAGGCCCGGCGCGCCGAACACGTACCAGACGATGCCGCACCACACGAAGAACCGGTCGGAGCGCCTGATGCCGCGCATCAGCGCCGCCGCATTCCACCAGAACAACACCGTCAGTAGCACAATCGACGTCACCATCGCGCGGGCGCGCGATACCCACGCGTCGCGCGGGAAGAGGGCGGCGTGCACGTCGAACGCGACGCACTTGTGCTCGAGTTCCTCTTCCGCGTGCCAGACCCAGAGGTTGCGGTAGCGCTCATCGGCGCCGCGCAGAAGCGCCGGTTCGTGCACCAGAAGATCGGCGATCAGCGCGGTGAAATGCTCCAGCCCCGCGCTCGCGGCCATACGCCGGCGCGTGCCGATCTTGCCGTCCAGATGCGCGATCGCTTCACCGACGCGCGCTTCCTGCGCCAGCGCGTCGAAACCGCGCGCCTGCATGGCGCGATTGTATTGCGCGTGCACCCGCGCGTGTGACGCTTCCTGGCGGACAAAGTTGGCGACCTCGCAACGCAGCGCCGGGTCCTCGATGCGGTCGTGCGCGCCCTGCATGGCGCGGATCATGAAGGCTTCCGCAGCCGGGAACATCAGCGAGAACGCGTCGAGCACGATGGTGCGCGCCGGCGAGCCGCCGTTCCAGAAACGCGGATGTGTGCCTTCGTCGAAGGCGCGCGGCAGCTGCGCGGTCATGTGTGCGTCCCGACCATGGCCCCGAAACGTCCAGCGCCAACCCATGCCCTTCTAACCCAGCGCGGTGAAGGAACGGTGTGTTCAGATTTTGTTAAGCACGATTTTTGCCTACGCATTCATCCAGTGAAACAGTGGCCGCAACGGAATGACCCACGCCACACCCGCCACCGCATAGAACGCCGTCAGCACCGGCCAGGGCGCGGCGCCGAGGCGCTCCCCCAGCGTCACCGCCCCGACGATCCACGCCACGAGCCACACGAGAATGCCCAGCGAGCCCAGCGCCTTGCGCAGACCGGAGGGGAGTGAACGGGGCATGCGGGGGGCTCCTGCGGCAATGCTTCGCTTCCGTGCGGATGCGCGGGCTTCTATCCCGCTTCCGATGACACCCGCGCAAGCACTCCCAGCAACCCAACCGGACAGGCTCGTCGGCGCCTGGCTTGCGCTGCTGTGCGCGCTGGTGGCGGCCATGGTGCTCGTCGGCGGGGCGACGCGGCTGACCGATAGCGGTCTCTCAATCACTGAATGGGACTTCGCCAAGCACTTCGCGCCGCCACTGACGCAGGCGGGCTGGGCGCAGGAGTTTGCGCTCTACCAGCGCACGACCGAATACCAGATCCAGAACCACGACATGGCGCTGGAGGAGTTCCGGTACATCTACCTCTGGGAATGGGGCCACCGCTTCCTCGGTCAGCTGATCGGTCTCGTGTTCGCGCTGCCCTTTGTCGCTTTTCTGCTGACGGGACGGCTGAGGGGACGGGTGCTGGCGGTGCTGGGCTTTGGCGCGCTGGGCGGCCTGCAGGGCTATGTCGGCTGGTGGATGGTGACGAGCGGGCTCTTCGGGCGGTTCGATGTGAGTTCGGTGCGGCTGGCGATCCACCTCGCGGTGGCGTTCGCGATCATCGGGGTCGGCTTTCTGCTGGCGCTGGACGTGTTTGGCCGGCCACGGCGACCCAGTAGCGGAGGACCGTCCTGGCGGTGGACGGCGGCGTTGGCGGCGCTGGTTTACCTGCAGGTGGTGTTCGGGGCGCTGGTCGCCGGCAGCCACGCGGGGCGGGTGTTCAACGACTGGCCGACCATCGATCACAAATGGGCGCCCGCGAACTACGGGGAGTTCAGCCCCAGCTGGACCAACCTGACCGAGAACCTCGCCGCCGTGCAGTTCCATCACCGGATGCTGGGCTATCTCGTGCTCGCAGCGACGCTGGCGCTTGGCTGGGTCTGGCGGCGCGGGCAGGGGCCGGCGCGGACGGCGGCGCTGTGGACGGCGGGCATCGTGCTGGCGCAGGCCATCCTGGGCGTCACGACCCTGATCCTCGGCGCACCGCTCTGGATCAGCCTGATCCACCAGTCCGGGGCGGTGGCGCTTTGGCTATCGGCGCTGTTCTGGACGCGCGCGTCAGCTTTGGTAAAATAATACCACATAGCGGAAATGCTTGGCGCGCTTGACCTGTACGCAAGTCATTTGACACTGACACGACGCCCTGCTATCCGCGCGCCTCCCCAATCCCGGGACCAGAGACTTTCTTTCATGCTCACCACCGTGACCCGTCCGGCCAAGCCCGCCGAGACGACGAACCACTGGATCGTGGTCGATGCGGAAGGCGCCGTCGTCGGCCGCCTCGCCTCGTTCATCGCCATGCGCCTGCGCGGCAAGCACCGCCCCGATTTCACGCCCCACAACGACGTGGGCGATTACGTGGTCGTGATCAACGCCGGGAAGGTCGCCCTGACCGGCCGAAAGCTGTCGCGGAAGATCTACTACCACCACACCGGCTTCCCGGGCGGCATCAAGCAGCGGACGGCGGGCCAGATCCTGTCGGGCAAGCACCCCGAGCGCGTGCTGGAAAAAGCCGTGCAGCGCATGCTGCCGAAGGAAAGCCCGCTGGCCCGTCACCAGCTCGCGAAACTCCGCGTCTACGCCGGAGCCGAACACCCCCATGAGGCGCAGAGCCCGGCCGTGTTCGACTTCAAGTCCCTCAATCGCAAAAACACACGGATCGGCTAACCCATGTCCATGCAAGGATCTGAAGGCCAGGGATTTGAAAGCCTGCGTGACCTCGGCACGGGCATTGTGTCCGGCGGCGAGCAGGGCCTCTACAACGCCCCGGTGCTGCGCGAACGCAAGGTCGACGCCCAGGGCCGCGCCTACGCCACCGGCAAGCGCAAGAACGCCATCGCGCGCGTGTGGATCAAGCCGGGCAAGGGCGTGATCACGATCAATGGCCGCGACCAGTCGGTGTACTTCGCGCGCCCCGTGCTGCGCATGATGCTCGAACAGCCGTTCGGCATCACCGATCGGTCGGGCCAGTTCGATGTGATCGCCACTGTCGTCGGCTCGGGCCTGTCGGGACAGGCGGGCGCAGTGCGCCACGGCATCTCCAAGGCGCTGGCCGATTTCGAGCCCGCGATCCGACCGGCGCTGCGCCACAACGGCTTCCTGACGCGAGACCCGCGCGTGGTCGAGCGCAAGAAGTACGGCAAGAAGAAAGCCCGTAGATCGTTCCAGTTCTCGAAGCGCTAGTTCGAACCCATATGGTCGCAAGACCGCGGGCGCTTCGGGGAACC
>JANNVF010000579.1:0-1868 GCA_031414315.1 Hyphomonadaceae bacterium
GAGCGACACCCCGTCGGCGACGAGATCGGCAACCGTTTTGAAGCCGCGCAGATAGATTGCATCCTTGGCAAAGCCGCCCGAGCGATAGACGCGGGCAACGATGCCGAAGGCGGTGCGCTTGCCGATACCATGGTCATCGACCAGCAGGCGGTGCGCGGCGACGAAATCGGCGCCGTCGATCATCGCATCGACCGCGACGACGCGCCCCGCTAGCAGGCGGATGCGCGCCGTGGTGAGGCCACCGACCGCCCATTCTGCAAACACGCCAAGGCCTTCCTGGACGCCCTCGTAGCGCGCGAGTCCGCTCCTGAAGATGCCGAGGCCCTGGGTCGCGCCGTTGAACCAGGTCAGCAGATGAACGCTGACCTCATGCGCAAGCAGCGCGTCGAGGCGATGGCGCGCCATGCGGGTGTGGCTCGAGATCATCAGCTTGCCGCCCGACACCATCAGGCCGGCGGCGAGATCATCGCGGATTTCAACCTTGGCGGCGAAGCGCTCATCCTTGCGGGCATAATCGGTGATCAGCGCCCGTGCGCCCTTGGCCACTTCGGACGCGCCGATCAAGGTGGCGGGGACACGTGGCCGGCCCTCGGTCGCGGTGAGGATAAAGTGCGCGGCGGTCAGCAACGCGGGTTCGACGACGCCATATTGGAGCATCGAGGCAGGACGGAAATCGGGCGTGTTGCGCGCTCCGATCATCGTCAACTGGTGGTCAAGCTCACGCCGTTTTTCGGAAAACAGGGTCTCGAGCAAAGGATCCTCGATGCCCGCCAGGTCGATCGCATAGAGGTCGCGCTTGGCACCATCGGGATCGACTTCAAGCGGGCGATACTGGAAGCGCGGCGGCTTGCCGCCCTCGGCGCCGAGGAATTCGTGCATTGCTTCGTCGGTATTGATCGGAGAAATCGCCAGCAGAAAATCGAAGCTTCGCGCAATTTCGTCGAGCTGGCGATCGGTCTTGAGCGCGGCCGAGAGGATCGCGCTGCGGCCGAGCGCGCGATAATGAACCGGCGCTCCCTCCCGCCCGTCGGAGATGAAACTGCACGCCGCGCGGAGCAAAGAATCGCCAGCCGCGAGCGACAGTTCACGGAACATCTGGGGATAGAAGGTACCGGTCGGCGAGAGATAGATGGGTGGCAGGCCGAAGGAGAAATGCGAGATCGCCGGATCACCATCGACCAGCGCTTCAACCGCCGGCTCGAAATAGGGCCGCGAGCGATGTTCGACATGGCAGCGGCGAAGATCGATCTCGACGCTGGCCATCGCCGCGCCAAGTGCATCGGCAGCGCGGGTGGCGGCGGCATCGTCGCCGGGTCCGATCAGCGCGGTGAACGGCGGCAGGCGCGGCGTATCTTCCGGGCCGGCCGGCGGATGGTCCTGATCATATAGCGAAACCAGCAAGATCTGGTCGCACCGCTCGCGCATGGTCGCGACGATTGCCTGCAGCGCCGAGGCGGCGGCATCGTCATCCTCGGGGGCCCAGATCAGATAGGACGGGCTGGTGGTGGCGACATGACGCGCGAGGCTGGCCGCAGGATCGGCCGTGCGATGAAGGATGAGGAAAAAGGACGGCCGGTCGATGTGCGCCCGCCCATGCCGCCCGACCTGCTGTCGAAGCGCGCCAGTGGCGCTATACTCTGCCACGAACGGTGCCGCGGAGAGGGCGCGGCGCGGGGCCGCGCTCATGCCAAAAGGTCCCGCGCGGTAGCGGCGGTGAAAGCGATCAAGCGGCGCATCGCGGCGAGTTCAGCAGGGTCAGGCTCGCCGCTCCATTCGTCCATGAAGAACTTCTTATATTCGATCGCGATCGCGCAGCCGACACCGGGGTAGCGGTCATGGACAAAGCGGGTTTGCTCGCCCTTGCCTTG
>JANNVF010000580.1:0-10505 GCA_031414315.1 Hyphomonadaceae bacterium
CTGCAATGTTGCCAAAGGTGGACCACGAAGACCTTGGCCTGATTGCTCGACTTATGGGGACAGGTGTCGTGATCGCCCCGAACCACTTCGTCTCGCTGTACGGACGAAGGATATTTTCATGTGCAACGGATCAGGTCGAAGTCGATGCTGGGGTATTTCACCTTGTCCAGCTCCGCCTTCAGCACCGAGAGATCGATGCCGTTGCCCTCGTGGTCGCGGCCATACCCTTCGGCGACATCTCCCGTGGTGTGGCCGGTTAGCGCGTTCCGAATGGACACCTCGATCATCGCGTTCCGACAAACCCTTCGAAACACATGTCGAAACGAGTGAAAGGACTTTCGAGTATCGGGGACATACTCTCGGGCGTACCGGCCCCACCATGTACCCCACGCTTCTGTTTTTCGCTCACGGGTCCACTTCATCAGTGGAAACAGAGCGGGCTTTTCGCTTACCCGAACGGAATCAACGTAACGGACGAAGCCCAGCGACAGTAATTGGTTGTGTACAGGCACCTTCCTCCGAGACCCCACGTTTTTCAAAAGACGAGGAGCCATTCCGTCTTCTTCATCCATCAGGGTCTGAAAGTGAATGTACCATAAGTCGTCTTCCTGCTTCACATCCGAAACGAGCAGTTGACCCATTTCCTCTCGGCGTGCGCCGGTGAAAAGGCCGACCAACGGAAGCCAGATTGACGCCTCGCCGGCACCACCCTTCTGGCGAAACCGCTCCGTAAAGACAGGGCTCGCGAACAGGGCCTTAAGTTCGTCATTTGTGTACGGCAGTTTCGGAGGCGTCACCGACGGTGTGACGATAATCTTGATGCGGGCGGCGTTGTCCTCAACAACACCCTCATCCACGGCCATACTAAGTACAGCACTGACGGCGGCAACAACCTTGTCGCGCAGCGTCAGACTGGAAATCGTTCGATACGGTCCAGATGCCTTTGCCGCCACGATCGTATCGCGCACCGACAATCCGGCAAGGTGAGCACCGGGTCGAGCTGGATACTCGCTCATCAAGTTCTTGAATTCTCGTACGTGTGAGCGGGTGATGTCAGGGACCTGGATGTCGCCGTGAACGGAGACAAAGCGTTCGATCTGAATTCCGAATTCTTTCGCTGTCTTCTCTCGTCCTCCGGCGGCTCGCTTCGCGGACTTCCACCGCTCGAACATCTGGCGCAGCGTTGGGGCATCCATTCTGGCACTAGCTGCGGAGTCCGGAACGGACAGGACGGCATGAGGCTGTTCAGGCAATTCTCCGCCGCGAAGCCGGTCTTCGTAGTTCAAGACCTCAATGATCGCTTCGTTGAACGGCTCCCGGATGAAATCGAAGGCGGGATGTCCAGCTGGAAGATCGTGACCGGCTCCCCGCATGAACTCGAACAGCTTTGGAAGAAACGTGAGGTCGTTCTTCCAGCCTCCCGGATACCGACGCAGGGCGCGTTCGGCGTGAAAGATTGAACCGTCGGTCGTCCACGCGACGGGTATCTCCGGAGCCGGTTCGTTCAAGACACGATACTCAACATCGCGCCGCTGACGCTCTTTCCAGGTCTCCAGCGCGGTCAACAGCTGTGCGATCTGGACTGGGCGTGATGATCGCCCGCCACCGGAAACAGGCTGCTCAACGCCTTGGTTGGCGCGAGCAGCAACGATTCGCGCCTTGAACGCCGCCACGGTGGATGCCGCCTCAACGAAGGCGTCCGACCGCCGCATCTTGCCGAGACGCTTCGTAAGGGTCTTTCCAAGGGCACCGATGCAGTCAGCCGGCACCACGATGCGCACTTCGTACGTCCCATCCGGATGCCGTCGCGTATGGGGTATATGGGATGCCATTGTAGCGGTAGTTTGTAGCGGAAGGACGAGGTGGAGCACAACTGCCCCATGAGCTTCAAGGGCGACATGCCCACCACAGGCGGCCGGCGGAGAGAGAGGGATTCGAACCCTCGATGGAGTTACCCCCATTCCAGTTTTCGAGACTGGCGCCTTCAGCCACTCGGCCATCTCTCCGTGCCGTTCACATGCCCGGGCTGGCGGGCAAGCGGGGTCAGATAGTGCAAGGCTCCAGCCGAGGCAATCGCTGAGGGAGGGTAAATGCGACCCCGCGCTCGCGTGGACAGGACTGGAATCAGGCGTAAATGGCTGTGGCCGCATTGACGCCGCGACGCCCCGGACGGTATACGCCCCCTCTTCCCCGCCCGCGCCTACGTGCTGGCGGTAAACACTTGTGGGGCATCGCCCCTTAGAAAGCAGTTCCAGCGATGTTCGCTGTTATCAAGACGGGCGGTAAGCAATACCGCGTCGCCAAGGATGACGTCATTGTCGTCGAGAAAGTCGAGGGCGACGCCGGGTCCGGTGTTACCTTCGGCGACGTGCTCATGGTCGCCGATGGCGGCTCTGTTTCCATCGGTGCTCCGCATGTCGCGGGCGCCTCTGTCGTGGGCGAGCTTGTGGAGCAGCGCCGCGGCGAGAAAGTGAAGGTGTTCAAGAAGCGAAGGCGGTCGACGTACCGTCGCAAGCTCGGACACCGTCAATCCGAGAGCGTGGTGCGGATTACCGCCATCACGCCCGGCGCGTAGGAGGACCAGATGGCTCACAAGAAAGCTGGCGGGTCCTCGCGCAACGGCCGCGACTCGCCCGGGCAGCGCCTCGGCGTGAAGCGCTTTGGCGGCCAGACCGTACTGGCCGGCAACATCCTCGTGCGTCAGCGCGGGACGAAGTTCCACCCGGGCGACAATGTCGGCATCGGCAAGGATCACACGCTCTTCGCGCTTACGGACGGCCAGGTGGCTTTCCGTACCAAGCGCGCTGGCCGCACTTTCATTTCCATCGTCCCGGCGATGGTAGCCGCCGAATAGGGCGATCAGGACTCATTCCTGGATCGCCTCTCACCAAGAGCGATCCAGGCCAGTTTACCGCGCGGGGGGCCAGATCGCTGGCTCCCCGTTCGTCGTTTTTGCGTCGTATCGGGCCCCTAGTACTCCGCGCGGAAGCTGCTTGGAGGCCCAAATGGCCGAGATCAGGACCGAACGCCTCATCCTGCGTCCGCCGGAGACCGCCGACGCGCGCCGCATCGGCATGCTTAGTCGCGACCGCGACGTAGCCCGGATGGTATCGCTGATGCCCTACCCGCAAACGGACATCGGCGCGGAAGGCTTCATCCTGATCATGCAGGCCCGCGCCAAACTCGGGAACGACCGCGTCTACGCCATCCATCTGCCGGGCGAGGGCCCGATCGGCGTATGTGGCGCGCACGCGCACGGCGAAGCAGGTATCGAGGTCGGCTACTGGCTGGGCCGGCCGTTCTGGGGAAAGGGCTTCGCAACCGAGGCTGCGCGCGCTGTAACAGCCGCGGCGCAGCGTCTGGCGCGGGGGCCGGTGACTGCCGGACACTTCGTGGACAATCCCGCATCGGGACGCGTGCTGGAAAAGGTCGGTTTCGTCTATACTGGCGAAGTCGCGCCGCGCTTTTCGCTGGCGCGCGCCGCCAAGGTCGACACGCGCGTGATGCGTCTCGGCCAAATGGAATGAGAGTTTCGGCGTTATGAAGTTCCTCGATCAGGCCAAGATTTTCATTCGCTCCGGCGACGGCGGCGCGGGGTCCGTGTCGTTCCGGCGCGAGAAGTTCATCCAGCATGGCGGGCCAGACGGCGGCGACGGCGCACGCGGCGGCGATGTCTGGATTGAGGCCGTCGATGGCGTGAACACGCTGATCGATTTTCGCTACAAGCAGCATTTCAAGGCGCCGACCGGCGGCCACGGCATGGGCCGCAACCGCACCGGCGCCAATGGCGAAGACATCATCCTGAAAGCGCCGGTCGGTACGCAAATTCTCGATGAGGAGCGCACCGAGATCATCGCCGATCTCACCGAACCCGGCATGCGCGTGCTGCTGGCGCGCGGCGGCAACGGCGGCTTCGGAAACGCGCACTTCAAGGGACCGGTGAACCGCGCGCCGCGTCACGCGAATCCGGGACTGGACGGCACAGAGCGCTGGCTCTGGCTTCGGCTGAAGCTGATCGCAGACGCAGGGCTCATCGGCCTGCCGAATGCGGGCAAATCCACGTTCCTGCGCGCAGCGAGTGCCGCAACGCCGAAAGTCGCGAGCTATCCGTTCACGACACTGCACCCACACCTCGGCGTCGTCTCGCTGAACGAAAGCCGCTTCGTGCTTGCCGACATTCCGGGCCTCATCGAAGGCGCGGCAGATGGCGCTGGACTCGGCACGCGCTTTCTCGGTCACGTGGAACGGTGCGCCGCGCTCGTGCATCTCATCGACGGCACCGAGGAAAAGCCGGGCGAAGCGTACAAGATCGTGCGCCGCGAACTGGAGGCCTACGGCGAAGGCCTGACCGACAAGTACGAGATCGTCGCACTGAACAAGATCGACGCGCTGGATCCCGAAACGCTGAAGAAGCGCAAGCAGTCGTTGCGGCGCGCGGCGGGCAAGCCCGTGTTTCTGGTGTCGGGGGTTTCCGGCGCGGGCGTGCGCGATGTGCTTTTCGAAGTGCTCGCGCAGATGCACGGTGGCAAGGAAGCGGCGGCCGAGGAAGCGCTGGAAGAGTGGACGCCGTGACTTCCCCGCTGTCGTCGGCGCGTCGCATTGTCTTGAAGGTCGGATCATCGTTGTTGATCGACGGGGCTACCGGCCACGCGGCGGCGGCATGGTTGGCGGCGCTCGCACGCGATGTAGCGGACTTTCGAGCGGACGGTCGGCAGGTGTTGATCGTGTCGTCGGGCGCCGTAGCGCTCGGACGCCGCGCCCTCGGACTGACCGGCCACCTCAAACTCGAGGAAAAGCAGGCCGCCGCCGCCGCTGGCCAGACACGGCTAATGCGCGCGTGGGAAGCGGCGTTCGAGACGCACGGCGTCACCGTCGCGCAAGCCTTGCTCACCCCAGACGACACCGAGCGTCGCCGACGCTGGCTCAATGCGCGCGCGACGTTGGAAACGCTGCTGCTGCACGGCGCCATACCGGTCATCAACGAGAACGACACCGTCGCCACGCAGGAGTTGCGTTACGGCGACAATGACAGGCTGGCCGCGCGCCTCGCGCAGATGGTGTCCGCAGACGTGCTTGTGCTTCTGTCCGACGTGGATGGTCTCTACGATCGCGATCCGCGCAGCGACACTGCGGCGCAACACATCGCGGAAGTTCGCGCGATCACGCCCGAGATCGAAGCGATGGCCGGCGGATCCAACGCGAACGCCGGCGTCGGCGTCGGCGGCATGCGCACCAAGATCGAAGCCGCGAAGATCGCGACCGCCGCAGGCTGCGCCGTGGCGATCACCTCCGGCGCCGACCCGCACCCGCTGGCGCGCCTGCGCGACGGTGGCCGCGCCACATGGGTTATTCCCGATGGCGCGCCGAAGGCGGCGTACAAGGCCTGGATCGCAGGATCGCTTGATCCGCAAGGTGTGCTGGTGCTGGACACTGGCGCCGCAAGAGCAGTCGCGGCGGGTAAAAGCCTGTTGCCGGCGGGTGTCACCGAAGTGCGCGGCCGCTTCGACAAAGGCGACGCTGTGCGCCTGCTTGACCCCGCCGATCGCGAGATCGCGCGCGGCCTCGTGCGCTACGACGATGCTGACGCGCGCCGCATCAGGGGTCGGAAGAGCGGCGAGATCGAAGCCGCGCTGGGCTACGACGACGGCGCGGTGCTCGTGCATGCCGACGATCTGGCGTTGCGCGGCGGAGAGCCCGGATGAACGCCGCTACACTGACGCTCGGCGAGATCATGCGCGACGTCGGCGCGCGCGCGCGAACCGCAGCCGGTGTGGTGCGGGACGTGAACGCACGCGTACGCACCGACGCATTGAACGCTATTGCGGCACGGTTGCGCGATGGAGCAGAAGACATTCTTGCCGCCAACGCCGCCGATCTCGCAGACGCGCGCGCATCTGGCATGGCGAATGCGTTTGTTGACCGGCTCGCGCTGGATGCGGCGCGCATGGACGCCATCGCGCGCGCCGTCGAGGAAACGGCGGCGCTCGCCGATCCCGTCGACACGGTGCTGGCGTCATGGACGCAACCGAACGGCCTGCACTTCGAACGCGTGCGCACACCGATCGGCGTCATTGGCGTCATCTTCGAGAGCCGTCCCAACGTCGCCGCCGATGCAGGCGCGCTCGCGCTGCGCGCCGGCAATGCCGTGATCCTGCGCGGCGGGTCGGACTCGACGCGGTCCGTCGCCGCCATCGGCATGGCGCTGCGGCGCGGGTTGAAAGACGCCGGACTGCCCGAAGACGTGATCCAGATCGTGCCGACCGCGGATCGCGCAGCGGTGGGCATGATGCTCGGCGGGCTCGACGGCGCTATCGACGTGATCGTGCCGCGCGGCGGCAGGTCACTTGTCGCGCGCGTGCATAGCGAGGCGCGCGTCCCGGTGTTCGCGCATCTAGAAGGCGTGTGCCACACGTACGTGCATGCGGCCGCCGATCCCGCGAAAGCCATTGCTATCACGCTGAACGCCAAGATGCGCCGCGTCTCCGTGTGTGGGTCGACGGAGACGCTGCTGATCGATCGCGCGATTGCGCCGTCTCTCCTCCCCGCCATCGCCAGCGCTCTGCACGACGCAGGTTGCGCGTTGAAAGGCGACGACGCGGCGCGCGCGATCACGCCGATGGACGCGGCGACCGAAGACGACTGGCGGACGGAATATCTGGCGGCGGTGCTGAGCGTGCGCGTAGTCGATGATCTCGACGGCGCCGTCGCGCACATCGCAAAATACGGTACGAGCCATACCGAAGCGATCATCACGGAAGATGCTGCGGCGGCGGCGGCGTTCACCAAGCGTGTCGACAGCGCCATTGTCATCGTCAACGCCTCCACGCAATTCGCCGACGGCGGCGAGTTCGGATTCGGTGGCGAAATCGGCATCGCCACGGGGCGGCTGCACGCACGCGGGCCTGTCGGCGCCGAACAACTCACGACGTTCAAGTATGTCGTGCGTGGCGACGGACAAATACGCCCATGACAACGCGCGGCCGCATGAAGCGTGATCCCCTCGCCTTTCCAGGCATGCGCGTCGGGCTCTATGGCGGCTCGTTCGACCCCGCGCATTCCGGACACCTGCATGCGGCGAACACCGCGCTCCACACGCTCGGGCTGCATCAGGTGTGGTGGCTGGTAACGCCGCAGAATCCGCTGAAGCCGAAATCCGGCTCACTGAAAAAAAGGATGCAGAGCGCGCGCAGGCAGGCGCCCGGTCGCGCGCATGTGGTGACGGACATCGAGAGCCGGCTCGGCACGCGGTACAGCGCCGACACCATCACCGCGCTGCAACGGCGCTACCCCGGCGTGCACTTCGTCTGGGTGATGGGTGGCGACAATCTCTGCGGGTTTCACCGCTGGCGCCGCTGGCGCGAGATCTTCCACGCGCTGCCGATCGCCATCGTCTCGCGCGAACGGATCGCGGCGCGGGGGCTGAAATGCACCGCGTTCGCGCATTTCGCGTCGACGCGGCGTCCCGCAAGCGCCTCCCACGCCCTGCCGGGCGCGAAAACACCCGCCTGGACCTACATCCCGGCGCGTCTCGATCCGGCATCCTCCACCGACTTTCGGGCGCGCGGAGAGAACCGCTTCTGACTCAACCGGGTCCGTGGTAGGGTCCCCGCCCAAGGACACATGAAAGGCCAAACACCTGTCGCCGACTCAAGAGCGCTCACCGGGCCCGCGATCCGTCGCGGGGGCGCACATGCCCGGTACTGACGGCCCCGATACCAGTGGGATAGACGACGGCAGCGATGCCGCCGAACGCGCGACCAAGGTGATCCTGGCCTCGCTGGAAGACGACAAGGCGGAGGAAGTCGTCGCCATCGACATTCGCGGGAAATCGTCCGTCGCCGACATGCTGATTGTCGCCAGCGGCCGCTCGCAGCGACATGTCGGCGCGCTGGCCGACCACGTGACCCAGAAGCTCAAGGAATCCGGCGTCGCACAGGTGCGCGTGGAGGGTCTGCCGCACTGCGACTGGGTGCTGGTGGATGCGGGCGACGTGATCGTCCACATCTTCCGGCCCGAAGTGCGCGGCTTCTACAACATCGAAAAGATCTGGACCCACGAGACGGCGGCCGCGCGAGCCTAGATCGTGCGGATTGTCGTCGCGGCGGTGGGACGGCTGCGCTCCGGCCCGGAGATGGAGCTGGCGCGGGACTACGCGAGCCGGGCCGAGGCCGGTGGACGCTCGCTGGCGCTGACCCCCGTCGAGATCGTCGAGGTCGAGGCCAGGCCCCCGGGCGATCCCCGTCGCGAGGCCACGGCGCTGCTCAAGGCCACGCCCGACAAGGGCAAGACCATCCTGCTCGACGAGCGGGGCGACAACTGGTCGTCGAGGCAACTGGCCGAAGCCATCTGCCGCTGGCGCGATGATGGGGTCCCAGCGCTGACCTTCTGGATCGGCGGCGCCGACGGGGTTGCGCAAACCTTAAAGGACCAGGCCGACCAGAAACTCGCATTTGGTCGACAAACATGGCCGCACCGCCTCGTTAGAGCGATGATTTGCGAGCAGATTTACCGGGCCGTGATGATTTTGAGCGCTAATCCCTACCACCGGGACTGAGAAGCAGTCCGGGCCGGGTATGGACAGATGCGCCAAGGGGCGATGGCCGGGACCGCGAGCGCGGTGGCGGCTGTCCTTTTTCTCTGCTCAGCCGCCGACGCCACGCAGCCCACGCTGCGGGACGTGGAGCGTCGCCGCGCGACCGCAGAATCCGATAAGCGCCGGCTGGAGACCGATGCCCGCGCCGCCGGCCGCGCCGTCGAGGACCTGAACCGCAAGCTGGCCGCTGCCGCCATGGCCCGGCGCGCCGCCGAGGCCAGCGTCGGAGACCTGGAGCGCGAGGTCGCGCGGTTGCTGGAGAACGAGCGTGTCGCGCAGGCCGACGTCTCGCGCTCCACCGCCGCCTTCGAACACACCCTGATCGCGCTGTCCCGTGCCGAACAGTCCCGCCGGCAGCCACATGCGGCGGCCGTCGCCGCAGTGGCGGGTCGATCGCTGGCGCAGCGCGCCGTTATCTCCGGTCGGCAGGCCGAAGTGGTCCGGGCCCAGCGGCGCGACCTGGCCGACCGCCGCGCAGCACTCGCCGTCGCGCAGGCGCGGCTCGACAGCAAGAGCGTGGAAATCAGAGGACTTCTGTCCGAGCAGCAGGCCCGGCAGGCCGTCCTCAACGCCGACGCCGGCCGCACCAGCGCGCGACTGGCGGCGCTGGTGCGGCAAGCCCGCACCCTCCGCGACCTGGTCAGCCGGACCGCGATGCGGCGGACGGCCACCGCCCCCACGCCCGCCAGCGCCGTCTCGCGCGCCTCCCTCACCCGCCTGACGCCGGTCGCCGGGCAGGTGGTGCGCAGGTTCGGTGACCGGCTTTCAGCTGGTACGGCCCAAGGCCTGACGCTGCGCACCCGCGCCGGCGAACAGGTCCTCGCGCCGGCTGCTGGTCAGGTGGCCTATTCCGGACCATTTCGCAGTTATGGGATCGTCTTGATCCTCGATCTGGATAATGATTACGCTGTTGTACTGTCCGGAATGGATGCGGTCCTCGCCAATGTGGGGCAACGGGTTCTCGCCGGGCAGCCAATCGCTGAAATGGCCGCTGACGCCACGCCGGCGCCAGAGTTGTATGTGGAAGTCCGTCGCAACGGGAGCCCGATCGATCCTGCCCGCTGGTTGAGCGCCGCCAGGTAACGAATCGGGACATAGTACGAAGTACTTTTTTGATTGGACGCGCCCCATGTCGAAAGAAGCCGGGCGAACGAGGAGCGGCACGATGCGGATGGCCTGGATCGCAGTCCCTGTGATCGGATTGGCAGTGGGCGTGGGCGCTCTGGCATGGTCCGATCCGGACGGATCGCCGGCCCGGGCGGACACCTATCGCCAGCTTGAACTGTTCGCCGACGTGCTGGCGCGGGTGCAGTCCGAATATGTGACCGAGGTCGACAATCCCAAGGCGATCGAAGCGGCCATCAACGGCATGCTGACCTCGCTCGACCCTCACTCCAGCTACCTGTCTCCGGACGAGTTCCGCGACATGCAAGTGCAGACCCGCGGCGAGTACGGCGGCCTCGGCATAGAAGTCACCACCGAGGATGGCCTCGTGAAAGTCGTCTCCCCGATCGACGACACCCCGGCCAGCCGCGCGGGCGTCCAGGCGGGCGACTACATCACTCACATCAACGACGAAGCCATCCTGGGCCTGACCCTCAACGAAGCCGTGCAGAAGATGCGCGGCCCGGTGGGCACGCCGATTTCCATCACGCTGGCCCGCGAAGGGCAGGACCCGATCGATGTGTCCCTCACCCGCGAGATCATCAGCGTTCGCGCCGTGGTCAGCCGGATGGAAGGCGACGTCGGCGTCATCCGCATCTCCACCTTCAACGAGCGCACCGGCGCGGCGCTGGAGGACGCGATCCGCGAAGTGGGCCGCCCGGGCGGCGCCACCCCCCAGGGCGGCGGGGTGGACCGGCGCCACAAAACCGGGGGCCGGGCCGGCCAGGCCCAACCCCGGTGCGACGCC
>JANNVF010000581.1:0-4280 GCA_031414315.1 Hyphomonadaceae bacterium
CGGCGGCGCCGGTCTACGCCCTGTTCGGCGAACAGGGGATCGACCAGCCCACGTTCTCCAAGGTCAACCTCAACGCACGGGTCGCCACCTACATGCGCCCCGGCGGCCACGGCGTGCGCCCGCGCGACTGGCGCGAGACGATCGGGTTCCTGGATGCGCACCTGAAGCCGGCGAAGGTGAAGACGCCGGCGGCCTGATCGGTATCAAGCACATCAACCTGTTATCGCCCTTGCACCGGGGATCCGGTCCGCGTGACGGAGCACGCGCTTCCACCCGCCTTCCTCGCGTCGCAGCATCGTCAGCACCCGAAGGTCCAGCGCTGTGATAGCGTCGCTGCCGACGCGTCGGGCCTGAATGCGTTCGATGTCCAGGATGAAGCCGAGCTCTGGCGTCGCGGCCCGCGTCACCTCCTCAAACTCCACGCCGCCCCCCGCGAAGGATGCGAGAACCGCGGAGGCTTCCCGCTCAATGTTCGCGTATCCAACGATCGGCGGGCCGAGCGGATTTGCGAGTGTCACCTCGTCACGGCGCGACCACACATTGCTTGCGCGGCGGCGATCGGCTGGCGACGCCGTGGCGCCATGCGTCGTGAGCCGTTGCACCTGCCGGTTCGCGGCGACCGCCGCATCGAAGTCCGGCGTAGGGATGGACTCGTCGGCGCCGGGCTCAGGCGGTGGAAAGAGGTTTGGGACGTTTGAACGATCGGGCCTCTTTCCGTCGGTCCCGTTCCTGTCCGCGAAGCGGAGCACGAGTTTCCAGCCGTCCTCCTCGCGCCGGAACACCGTCGTCACCCGCAGCGCCATCGATGCCGCCTCGCCGCTGCCGGCCCGTTTTACGCGGCTGCGCTCAAAGCCGACGAGATAGCCAAGATCGGGCGTCGCGACTCGCACCACCTCCTCAAACGTCATCGGTTCCACTTCGCCCGCAAACATCGCGGCGACGCGCGCCGATTCCCTGTCGATATTCGCCCATCCCGCGACGGGCGGACCGAGCGGGTTGGCGAGCACGGCGTCCTCGCGGCGCGACCACAGCGCCATCGTCGGCCGGTTATCGCCCTGCGTCATTGAACGCAACGCGTCGTGGCTCGCGGCAACGGCCGCATCGAAGGTGGTCAGCACGCCCATGACGATCCCCCCGTTTATCCGGGATCGTGGTGTCGCCGCGTGCGCGCAGTCAACAAGCGCCTGGGCCAGAGGCGCCCGCGCACCTCTGCAGCCCGGGCGCGGGTGAGGGGTTTGCTGCAACTGCGTTCTCGGGTATTGGCCCCGGCTCATGCTCGAAATCTCCGATCTCACCTACCGCATCGCCGGGCGGACGCTGCTCGACGGCGCAACGGCCTTCCTGTCGGATGGCTGGAAGGTGGGGCTTGTGGGGCGCAACGGGTCCGGCAAATCGACGCTGCTGGGGCTGATCAAGGAGGCCGCGACCAAGTCCGACGGCTCGATCCGCATCCGGCGCGGGGCGCGGATGGGGTTCGTGGCGCAGGAAATCGCGGCGACCGATGACATCCTGATCGACGTGGTGCTCGCCGCCGACGAGGAGCGCGCGGCGCTCCTGCTGGAATCGGAAACGGCGGAAGATCCGCAACGCATCGCCGACATCTTCACCCGTCTGATCGATATCGACGCGTACGGCGCTGAAGCGCGCGCCTCGGCGATCCTCGTGGGCCTCGGCTTCTCGCAGGAAGATCTCACCCGGGCGACGCGGGAGTTTTCCGGCGGCTGGCGCATGCGCGCCGCGCTCGCGGGCGTGCTGTTCTCCACGCCCGATCTGCTCGTGCTCGACGAGCCGACGAACTATCTCGATCTCGAAGGCGCCGCGTGGCTCGAGGCGTTCCTGCGCAAGTATCCCAACACGGTGCTGGTGGTCAGCCACGACCGCGAAATGCTCAACCGCTCAGTGACGCACATTCTTGCGTTGGCCGACAGCAAGCTCGAAGTGCATCCGGGCGGCTACGACAACTATCTCAAGAAACGCGCCGAGCGCGCCGCGGGCCTCGCCTCGCAGAAGGCCAAGCAGGACATCGAGCGCGCCCACATGCAGGCGTTCGTCGACCGCTTCCGCGCCAAGGCCTCGAAGGCCCGGCAGGCGCAGAGCCGCATGAAGCGGCTGGAGAAGATGCAGGAGATCAACGTCCCGCTGTCGGAACGCGCCGCGCCGTTCAAGTTTGAAAGTCCGAACGAACTGGCCTCGCCGCTGATCCAGCTGGAGGAGGCCGATCTCGGCTACGTGGCGGGAACGCCGGTGCTGAAGAACGTGAGCTTCCGGCTGGATCATGACGACCGCATCGTGATCATCGGGCCGAACGGGCAGGGCAAGACGACGCTGGTGAAGTCCATCGGCGCGCGGCTCGCGTTGCTGTCGGGCAAGCGCCGTTCGTCGAGCGCCGTGCGGATCGGCTATTTCTCGCAGGATCAGCTCGACGAACTGCACGCCGGCGAAACGCCGCTCGACCACGTGCGCGACATCGCGCCGACGCTCGGGCAGGGCCAGCACCGCGCCATCGCCGCGCAGATGGGCTTCGGCGCGCAGAAGATCGACACGCCCGTGGAGAAGCTCTCCGGCGGCGAGAAGGTGCGGCTGCTGCTCGGCCTGATGGCCCATACCAAGCCGCACGTGCTGATCCTCGACGAACCGACGAGCCACCTCGACATCGACAGCCGCGAGGCGCTGATCATGGCGCTGAACGACTACGACGGCGCGGTGCTGCTGATCACGCACGATGTGTACCTGGCCGAAGCCGTCGCGGACCGCCTGTGGCTCGTGCACAACGGTCGCGCCCGCCAGTACGACGGCGATCTCTCCGACTATCGCGCGCTGGTGCTGGACGCGGATCGTCCGAACGAGCGCGGCGGGACGAAGCGCGACGTGGCGCCGGTGCGCGGCGGTGACGCCAAGAAACCATCGGCGTTCACGCTGAAGCAGCGGGTGACGTCGGCCGAAGAAGCGATGACGGTGGCGCAGCGCAAGCTGTCGGAACTGGAAACTGCGCTCGCGGCGCCGGGTCTGTTCGAGCGCGATCCGAAGAAGGGCGCGGCGTTGTCACGCCAGCGCGCGGATGCGGAGCGCGCATTGGAGTTGGCGGAAGAAGCGTGGCTCGCGGCGACCGGCGCGCTCGAGGCCGCGGAGTAATTTCCTCCCCTCCTCCAACGCATGTTGGGGGAGGGGCCGGGGGTGGGGGACCGGCCGATCGACCGGGCTTGGTCATAAGGCCCGAAGCTGGACCTTCCGACTGTTTCCGGTCGAACCTCTGCGCCCCCACCCCCAGCCCCTCCCCCGTGCATGCGCACGGAGGAGGGGAGTCACTTTACGCGCGTCGCCGCACCACCAGCCGCTTCACCCCATGCACCACAAACCCCAACCCAAACACGAACACTGCCGCCGCGATCCCGTTCGCCACATCCGCGCTCAATCCAAACCGCGCCGCCAGCCCGAACACATCGAACCCGCGCCCGAGATCGAACGCCTTGAACATCACGGCGTACACACCGGCCATGATCGCCAGAACCGTCAGCAACTGCCGCACGCTGCCCGCCTGCACTGCGCCGGCGGTGACGATGAGCGCGTAGACGGGGACGAGGCCGTAGCGTTCGGCGATGAGGGTGAAGAAGTCGGGGAGGCTCATGCCTTCAGCCCAAGTTCAGCACAATTCCGAAACCGACGAGCGTCCGGACAATCAATGGCCCGACGGAGAACAAGAAAACTGGCGCAAGAAGCGCCCCGGCCAGTTGCGCGCGCACAAGAAGTTTTTCCGGATCATCGCTATCGAAAGTCATTGAACGAGCAAGAAACCCAACTCGGTCACGAATGTTTTTCTTCGGAGCAATCGCCCAGCCAGTAAAGAAGAGAATTGGGAACCACAGGAACATGAGCGCGCAACTCGTCGCCTGAAAGGCCGAAAAGTAGGTGATCGCGCCGTGGTTGTTGTGCGGGTACACCAGACCGAGGTGGGGAACCGGGGTGCTTGGCGCAGTAGCGGGCCACAGCAAAATCAGCCAGAAAAAGCAAGCGAACATCGAAACTGCGAAGCCGGTGAGAAGGCCCGCTAGGATGTTTTTCGTCGCACGAGCGCTCAACTTTGTCATGCGGCGGATACCTCAAGCCGCCCTCAACGCCTGCTCCAGATCCGCAATCAGATCATCCGGGTTCTCCACGCCGATCGAAATCCGGATCAGGCTCGGCGTGATCGAGAATGCCTTCAGCCGCTCCGGCGCCATGCCCGAGTGCGTCATCGCGGCCGGGTGCGACGCCAGAGTCTCCGTGCCGCCGAGGCTGACCGC
>JANNVF010000582.1:0-12588 GCA_031414315.1 Hyphomonadaceae bacterium
GCGACGCGGAAGCCGGCGTCGGTCACGAAGCGCTTGGCCATCGCGCAGAACTTGGTGGCCTCCGGATCTTTCGCGTCGAGGCGGGACGCGGCTTCGTACAGGAACACGCGCGCGGCTTCGAGGTCCGTCGCCATGTCGGCGAGCTTGAATTGCGTCGCCTGGAAATCCGCGATGGGCTTGCCGAACGCACGGCGCTCCTGTGCGTATTGCAGCGCGCGCTCGTAGGCATCGGTGGCGCCGCCGAGTGAGGTGGCGGCGATGTTCAATCGCCCGCCATCGAGCCCCATCATCGCGATCTTGAAGCCGAAGCCTTCGTCGTTGATCAGGTTTTCCGCCGGCACGCGGCAGTCCTCGAACATCACCTGCGCGGTGGGCTGCGCGTTCCAGCCCATCTTCTTCTCGAGCTTGCCGAACGACAGGCCCGGCGTGCCCTTCTCCACCACGATGGTCGACACGCCCTTGGCGCCGCCTTCGCCGGTGCGCACCATGCACACGTAGAGATCGTTCTCCGGCGCGCCGGAGATGAACGCCTTCGTGCCGTTGAGGATGTAGTGACTGTTGCCGTCCTTCTTGGCCGTCGTGCGCAGCGCCGCCGCGTCCGAGCCCGAGCCCGGCTCGGTGAGCGCGTAGCTCGCCATCAGATCCATCGCGGTGAGTTTCGGCAGCCAGCGCTGGCGCTGCTCTTCGTTGCCGAAGCGGTCGATCATCCACGACGCCATGTTGTGGATCGAGATGAACGCCGCCGTCGCCACGCAGCCGCGCGACAGCTGCTCGAACACCAGCGCCGCATCAAGCCGCCCGAGCGCGGAGCCGCCGACGTCCTCGCGCACGTAGATGCCCGCGAAACCGAGCGCGGCGGCCTCCTTGATCACATCGCGCGGAAAGATCGAGCCCTCATCCCAGTCGCCCGCATTCGGCCGCAGGCGGTCAAACGCGAACTGACGCGCGGTGTCCTGGATCAAGCGCTGGTCTTCGGTGAGGGGCATGATTTTTCGCTAGTTGGATCAGCAACAAGGCCGACATTCGGATCGCCGACCGCAGCACCAACGCCCCTATAGGTCAAGTCTCCCCACCGGGCGGCACACCTGCTAATCCCGCCCGGCAAAGGGGAGGAATTTGCACCATGGAAGCACTCGAAGCGCCCGAACCCACCAACGATCCGTTCAGCAGCCGCGTAGCCCTGACCATCGCGATCCTCGCCAGCTTCATCGCGTTTTCCGCGATCAAGAGCGGCAATGTCGCCGAGGCGATGCAGCAGGCGCAGGCCGAGCGCAACAATGGCTGGGCCTGGTACCAGGCGGTGCGCGTGCGCGAGGACATGGCGACCTACGAGCTCGCCAACCTGGAGCGGCTCAAGCGCACGTCGGGCGGCGCAGAGGCAGCGCGGCTGGCGCCCGAGATCGCCGCGCAGAATGTCGAGATCGGAAAAATTCGAGACCGGCTCAAGGAAACCCGCGAGCGCGCGCAAGGCGCCGAAAAGGACTACGACCGCCTCAACCTGCTGGGCGATCACTACGATCTGTCGGACGCGCTGCTTGCCATCTCGATCACGCTCCTTGCCATCGCGACGCTGTCGGGCGTGCGCTGGCTCTACTGGTTTTCGATCGCACCGGCGGCGGCGGGCGTCGTGTTCGCGCTAGCCGCGATGCTGCAGCAGCCGTTCAACATGACGATGCTGTTTGCATGGCTGGGGTGATGCATGGAGCATGGACGACCTCGTCCATGCCTCGCTCTCCGACACCTGACGCGGACGAGGTCGTCTGCGCTCCGGAGCGCGTTCAGTTCATCGCCACGCGCTGCGTGCCGTTCGGCAGCAGCGTCCAGAACCGCACCGGGCCGTTCTGTTGCGTTGCCAGCGCGCCGGCGCCGTCGCCCGTGCCAAAGAACACGTCGCCGCGCAGCGGGCCGCGCCGGATCGCGCCGCCGGTGTCCTGCGCGACCAGCAGGCGGCGGAAGCCCGAGTCCGCGTCCACGAACAGCACCGCGCCGTACGGATGCGCTGTGGGGTCGACGGCGATGGAGCCCAGCGCCGTCAGCGGTACGCCCTGCGCGCCCTTCGGGCCGGCGAGCGGATCGCCCAGCGGCTCCAGCGCAAAATACACATAGCTCGGATCGAGGTTCATCGCCGCGCGCACGCCTTCGGACGGCTGCGCCGCCATGTACGCGCAGACGCCATCCTTGGTGGGCGAGGCCGCGCCGAGCGCGACAACCTGCGGATAGATCGACTTCCACTGCCAGCCGTTCTGCGCCGCGTACGCCATGCGCATCTGCGATCCGTCCTCGAACATCACGCGCGCGGAGCCCTGCACCTGCACGTCGTAGACATCGCACGCACGGGCGTAGCCGAGCACGCCGACGTTGCGATCGATGCTGCCGCGCGCCGGCAGCGGAATGACGCGACGATCGGACGTCAGCCGGCCCCATATCGGCGTGCGGAAGCGCCGCTCCAGTCGGTCATCGAGCGCGGCGGACGCACGCGCCTCCGTCTCGTCCGGCAGAATCGGCGCGAGCGCCTTCATCACGTCTTCGGTGATCGCCTCGGAAATGTCGGCGGCGTCATCGAACTGCGAGAGATCGACGCCGACCACATCGGCGGGACGCGACAGGAACGGCTCGTCGAAACCGGGTTGCGGCGTGCGCCGCGCCTGCACGACAGGCTCGTAGTAGCCGGTGAGACGCCTGGTCTGATCGGCGCGCGCGACCACTTCGTTCGGCATGAAGTTCTGTTCGAAGAACGCGCGCGCATCCGTGGCCGTCTGCGCGGCGGCGCAGGGCGCGCGCCACTCCGCCACCGTGCCGCCATACGGCGCGTTGCGACCGAGCGCTGCGTCATCGGCGCGGCGCGTTTGCGCGCTGCAGGAGCGGCGGAACGCCTGCAGCGCCGGCGTCGGATCGCTCTCCGCCCATCCCGGCAGCGCGCCGAATGACACCGGACGCAGCGTGAACGTCGGCCCCTCCATCTGCGCGGGGCGCACCGGCGTGCGCCCCGGCTTTGGCGACGACGCGCAGCCGGCGGCGAGCAACACGACCAAAGCGACGGTGAGAGTGCGGGTGGTCATGGCGGCTCCGTGCTGAACGCGACGGGCCGTTCTAGGGGGTTACGTCCGTGGATGAAACGGCGCGACCAACAATGACGTTTTCGTCATCCGCGCAGCGGCCTTACTGCGCGTTCTTCCACACTTGTCGCAGCGTGGCGTCGCGCCCGCAGCCCGTGCGGTACGCATTGTAGCGTAGCGCGTTCTTCTTCGCGTAGTCGCGGTGATAGTCCTCCGCCGGGTAGAAGCGCTCGAGTGGCAGCACTTGCGTCACCACCGGCGCGGTGAGCCGGTTGGACGCCGAGAGCGCCGCCTTGCTCGCAACCGCATCGGCGCGCTGGGCCGGCGTCACGAAGATCGCGGACTTGTAGCTCGGGCCGCGATCGCAGAACTGGCCGCCGTCGTCGGTGGGATCGATGAGACGCCAATAGCGGTCGACAAGCTGACGGTAGGTGATGCGGCCTGAATCGAAGCGCACGCGCACGGCCTCGTAGTGGCCGGTCGTTTCGGTGATCACGTCCTGGTAAGTCGGGTTCGCCAGCGTGCCGCCGGTGTAGCCGGAGAGCACTTCAGTGACGCCGGGGATCGCCTTGAAGTCGTGTTCCGCGCACCAGAAGCAGCCGCCGGCGAACACGGCCTCCTGCACCGCGCTGGATGGCGCCTTCGCCTTGCCAGCGGGTTGCGACTGGGCGGACGGCGCGCCGCAGGCCGCAAGGACCACGAGCGCGAGGACAAACAGGATGCGGTTCATGCGGGGCTATACGACGCGACAGGCGCAGCGGTTGCAACACCGACGGCGGAAATCCCTCAGCGGATCGCGATCGGGTTCACCACCATCTGCACGGCGCCCTGGAACCGCGGCTGGCCCAGCACGAGCATGAAGGTCGTGGCGCCATCGGCGGCGAGTTGCACGGTGTTGAGGCTCTCCAGGATGTAGACCCCGCGCCGCGCCAGCAGAGTCTGGTGCACGATGAACGGCTCGTCGGCTTTCTCGAACGGGATGGCTTCGAGCGCCGCCGTATCCGCGCCGATCGCCACCACGCCGAGGCTCGCGAGATATTCGGCGCCGGCTTTGCCGAGGCCGGGCTGGCGGGCGATGTAGCCGGCCGGATCGGTCGCGGCGACCGCGAGATAGCCGGTGTGGAAGATCACCACGTCGCCGCGCCGGATCTCGACCCTTGCGGCCCTGGCGGCGGCATCGATCTCGGCGCGGTTGAACGCCGTGCCCGGCGCCACCGGACTGGCGCCATAGTGCTTCGTCATATCGAGCAGCACACCGCGCGTGGCGATCGGCGGAATGTCGTGCGTGCCGTACTTGATGAGGCCGTCGGGCCGGACGAAGTCCTGCGCGCGGGCGCCGTTGTAGTAGCGGTGATTGACGCCGATGTGGCCAAGCCCGTCGATCTGCGTGCCGACGCCGAGATAGGTGGTCAGCAGATCGTCGTTGGCCGTGACCTGATTGGCGCCGAGCACGGGCCCGGTGCCGTCGTTGGATTGCGTGATGGTGATCTTCGACCAGCGCGGCGGATACGCCGGCGTGGTGGGACCGGTGACAACGCCCAGCGCATACACCTTGCCCAGCTTTACGAGGCCGGCGGCGGCCTTCGCGCCATTGGCGGAGAGGTTGTTGGCGGCGCCGATGGTATCGTTCGCGCCATACGGCGAGGGATACCAGTCCTGGGCCGAGGCCGTGGCGCAAAGCGCGATGGCGACGATGGTCGCGGCGAAGATTTTCATGGTGAACCTCCCCAGCCCTCCCCCGTTTACGGGGGAGGGAAAATGCGAGCGCAGCGAGCGAAGGGTGAGGGCGCGTCTCACGGGCCCTCACCCTGACTTCGCTTCGCTCAGTCTGTCCCTCTCCCGCTCGCAAGCTCGCGGGAGAGGGTTCGCACTACCACCCGCAGCTTTGACCGCGGTTCTGTTCTTCCAGCCAGCCCGAGAGCGGCTTGAAGTAATCGGTCACCGCCGACGCATCGATCTCGCGCTGGCCGGTGAAGGCTTCCAGCGCATCCGGCCAGGGCTTCGACTGGCCCATCTTCAGCATCGCGTCGAACTTCGCGCCGACTTCCTTGTTGTTGTAGATCGTGCAGCGGTGCAGCGGCCCGGTCCAACCCGCTTGCTGACACGCAGCGCGATGGAACTGGAACTGCAGCACGTGGCTGAGGAAGTAGCGCATGTACGGCACGTTGGCCGGCACATGATACTTGGCGCCGGCGTCGAACGCATCGGCCGGACGGGCGCCGCCCGGCGGCGTGATGCCCTGATACTGCGTGCGCAATTTCCACCACGCGTCGTTGTACTGTTCCGGCGTCGCGGCGCCCGAGTAGACCTGCCAGCGCCATTTATCGACCATCAGGCCGAACGGCAGGAACGCCACCTTGTCGAGCGCCATGCGCAGCAGCAGGCCGGTATCGGCGGACGCCGGCGGCACAGTGCGAATGAGGCCGATCTGGCGCAGGTATTCCGGCGTGATCGACAGCGCGACCATGTCGCCAATGGCTTCGTGGAAACCGTCGTTGGCGCCGTCCTTGAAGATGTACGGCTGATCGCGATACGCGCGCTGATAGTAGTTGTGGCCGAGTTCATGGTGGACGGTCTGGAAGTCCTCGGCGTTCACTTCGGTGCACATCTTGATGCGGATGTCGTTGACGTTGTCGAGATCCCAAGCCGATGCATGGCACACGACCTCACGGCCTTGCGGGCGCGTGATCATCGACCGCTGCCAGAAGGTTTCCGGCAAAGGCTCAAAACCGAGCGAACTGAAGAACGCCTCCCCGGTCTTCACCATTTTCGTCGCGTCGTAACGGTTGGCGACGAGGCGCTGGGTGAGATCGAACGACGCCGCAGCGCCGCGCGGGGCGACGACGTCGTAGATGTTGCCCCATTCCTGCGCCCACATGTTGCCAAGCAGGTCTGCGCGGATCGGTCCGGTTTTGGCTTGCACCGCATCGCCGTACTTCGCGTTGAGGCGCGAGCGCGTGTAGCAGTGCACCTGCTTGTAGAGCGGTTCGATCTGGCTCCAGAGCCGGTCGGTCTCACCCGCGAACGCATCGGCCGGCATGTCGTACTTCGACCGCCACAGGGCGCCGGTGTCGGAATAGCCGAGTTCCTTGGCGCCTTCGTTGGCGAGCGATACGAGTTGGGCATAGTCCGCGCGCATCGGCGGCGACACCGTGTGCCAGCCTTGCCACAGCGCCGCGAGCCGCGCGGGATCGCGCGAGGTGGCCATCTGGTTGCTGGCTTCTTCCAGATCGATCTTGCGCCCGCCGAGCATGAACGTGCCGGTGGCGTAGGTTTCTTCCATCTTGGTAGCGAGATCGGCCATCTGCTGGGCGGCGCCCGTACGCGCCGGCGCCGGCAGCGTGAGCCCGCGCTTCAGCAATTCAAGTTTGCGCGCCACGACCGGATCGAGACCGGCGGTGGGATAGCTTGCGGCTTCCTTGGCGAGCGCAGACGCGCGCTCGGTGATCCGCGCATTCGAGCGCGCGGCGATCCAGTTGGTGTCGTAGGTGATGTTGGTCTGGCGCATCCAGTCCGCGTGAGCGGACTCCTCAGACAGCGCGGCGAGTTCGGCCTCGGCCCGGGCGATGAACGCGGCGGCGCCCTGCGCGGCCGGCGCGGCGACGGGCGTCGGAACTGTGGAGTCAGCGGTGGTGGTCGCGGCCGGGGTCGCGCATGCGGCGGCCAGGGCGATCGCGGCGACGGCGGCTAGCCAGCGCGCCTTCTTCATTGAAAGCATGAGGGTTCCTCTCTCCGCCGCTGAGCGGCGCCATTGAGAGAAACCTACGGGCGGGGCCGGAACGATTGCAAGCGGTTCACGACGAGTCGTCGCGCCGTTTACGCCTGTGCGGCGACTTTTGCCGAGGGAACCAGCCGTTCCATCGTCGCGATCAGGCTGGGCAGGTCGACCGGCTTGGTCGCGTAGGCGTCGCAGCCGGCTTCGAGGCACCGGGCGCGATCGCCGTCCATGGCGTGCGCGGTGAGCGCGACGATCGGCGTGTGCGCCACATCCGGTTGCGCCCGGATCGCGCGCGTGGCTTCCAACCCCGACAGGATCGGCATGCTCACATCCATCAGCACGATGTCGGGGCGCAGCTCGTTGGTCATCGTCACCGCCGCCTGCCCGTCCTGGGCGGCGAACACCGCGTAGCCACGACGCTCGAGGCGCCGGCGCAGCATGTCGAGATTTTCCGGATTGTCCTCGGCGATCAGTACGCGCATGGCATTGGTCTCCTAGATTTCGATGGTCGAGGCGGCTTTCGCGGCCCGTGCGATGGCGGTGTTCACGGCGTCAAACAAGACCGTGCGATCGGCCGGCTTGGTGAAGTGTGCGACGGCGCCGCGCGCCATCGCCTCGCGCCGATCGGCGATGCCGGTGAGCACGATAACGGGAATTTCGGCGGTGAGCGGATCGGCCTTCAACGCCTCCAGCACATCCCAACCCGACATGTCCGGCAGGCCGATGTCGAGCACGATGGCGTCGGGCGACAACGCGCGCGCCGCCGCCAGCGCTTCGTGGCCGGTGCGGGCTTCGCAAAGCTGATACTGATCCGGTGCCTGGCGGCGCAGAAGATCGCGCGCGCACGGTTCGTCCTCGATCACCAGCAGCACGCCGCCCGGCTCGGTGCGTTCCGGCGCCAGCGTCCAGACATCCGGGGACGCGCCCGTTGCCGGCTTCAGCGGCATGTCGATGGTGAAGCGCGAGCCCTGATCCTCGGCGCTTTCCGCGATGACGTCGCCGCCCATGGCGCGCGCGAGGCGCCGTGTGATGGCGAGGCCAAGACCGGTGCCGCCGAACCGCCGCGTGGTGGAGGCGTCGGCCTGCACGAACGGTTCAAACAGGCGCGTCATCTGGTCGGGCGTCATGCCGATGCCGGTGTCGGTGACGACGAAGCGGACGCGTGGGCCTGCGTCCGTCTCCGCTCGCAACACATCGAGCGTGACCACGCCATCTCTGGTGAACTTCGCGGCGTTGGCGAGCAGATTGACCAGGCACTGGCGCAGCTTGGCGCCATCCATCATGCCGCGCGGCAGATCCGGCGCGATGTTGAGCGCCAGCCGGTTGGCATTCTTCTGCGCGGCCGGCGCCACCAGTTCGAGCGCCTCGTGCGCCAGCACGGTAAAATCGGTGTCGGTCTCGTCGATCTCGACGCGTCCGGCTTCAATCTTGGACAGATCGAGAATTTCGTTGATGAGGCTCAGCAGCTGGCGCGCCGCCGCCTGGATGCGACGCACGTCGTCCTGGCCGGTGGCGGTGTCGAGCGTGACAAGATCCTCCTCCAGCAGTTCCGCGTAGCCGATCACCGCGTTGAGCGGAGTGCGCAGTTCGTGGCTCATGTTGGCGAGGAACTGGGACTTGGCGATGTTGGCTTCTTCCGCCGCCGCACGGGCGCGGGTGAGATCATCGAGCAGCGTCATCAGCGCTTCGTCGCGCGCGTCGATTTCCGACAGCAGGCCATCGAGCCGCGCTTCCATGCTTTCAAAGCAGGCCGACGATGCTTCCGCGCTCACGGAGGGGTCGCGCCCGAGGCGGCGCAGCAGCGCCTGCTTGGCGGCAACGGCGGTCTCCACTCGCGCCATGGCGCGCAGCAGATTGTCGTCGGCGCGCTTGCGCGCGGTGATATCGACCGCGAGGCAGAGCAGCCGCTCCATCTCGCCGAAGCGCCCGGCGCGGCCGTCCATCACATTGCGCACCCAGCGGACTTCGCCGTCAGGGCGCACGATGCGCGATTCAAAGTCCTGCCGCGCGCCGGTGACGCGCACGGCTTCTGTGCGTTCGGTCACGAGGGCAAGATCCTCGGGGTGACACCACTCGATCGAGGTGTATTCGGAAGGCCGCCGCGGAACGTCACGCCCGAGGAGGTCGTGCATGCTGGGCGATACCCAGATGGTGTCGCGGGCGTAGTCCGCTTCCCATGCGGCGCTGTTGGCAAGACCAAGCGCGAGGGCCGCCCGCTCAGCGTTGCGTTCGGCGTTGTGCTGCGCTTCCACCAGCGCCGAGATGTCCTCGCCCATGATGACGATGCCGGCGATCTCGCCTTCGGCATCCCGCCACGGCTTCACGTCCCAGCGCAGCCAGCCGCGCGCGCCGTCGGTTGGGCGCACGAAGAAATCCTTGGCGTTGGAGGTCGGCTCGCCAACCAGCGCCTTGCGGTACGCCTCACGCCAGTGCGGCGGGATCATCGGCACCGCTTCCAGGATCGAGCGACCGATCGCCTCTGCGGGCCGCACGCCGAAGCTTTTGCCCCAGGCGCCGTTGGCCCACACCAGGCGGAGATCGCGGTCGAGCACGGCCGCCGAGATTTTCGTCATCTGAAGTACGCGCGCCGCGAGGTCATGGCGCGTTTCAGTCTCTGGCGACGCCGCGCCTGGCGTCGCGTCTTCGAGCAGCACGCCGGTGACAAAGCCGTCGGCGCCCCTGCCCTCGGAGATGATGCGCACTAGGCGCACCCGTCCGCGCACATCGGTGACGCCGAGGCGCATGTCGATCCGCTCGCCACGGCCAAGCGCCGTGGTCAGCCGCGCCCACGCGCCGGAGTCCGCGCCCGCGCGACCGGCGAAGCTGGCGAGTTTCAAATGCAGGCCGCGCCGCGCACCGAACAGCGCTCGGGCCGCCGGTGACGCTGACACAAGGCCGGAGCGCGGATCGTAGCGCCAGAACAGCGGCGCCAGCGCCATGACAGGGCGCGCGCGACGGTGCGCTTCCACAGACCTGGCCAGACCGCGCTCCGGATTGATCGCGACCATGAACGCTCCCTCGCGGCTTTCGCCCGTCCCGGCGCGCAAGGCGCCAGCGGGCAACCCTACCCGGGAGAGGTGGCGAAAGAATTTACGCTCGGAGAATCGACGACGCGATCAACCAAACCGAAACTGTATTGGTGCATGGTGCGACGATGAGCGCATCCCCCGCCCCCACGAACGGTTTGTTAGGCAATGAGGCGCGGTGGCCCCGCGTGCTCGTGGTCGACGATATCGAGGACAATCGCGAGATCCTGCGTCGCAGGCTGATGGCCGCGCGGTTCGAGGTCGAGACCGCCTGCGACGGGGTGGAATGCCTGGAGAAACTGGCCAACGGCGTGTTCGATATCGTGCTGCTGGACCACATGATGCCGGTGATGGACGGCATGGAGACGCTGGCCGTCATCCGCTCGAAATGGTCGAAGACCGACCTGCCGGTGATCATGGTCACCGCGCGCGACGACGACCCGATGATCGTGAAGGCCTTCGACATGGGCGCGAACGACTTCGTCGCCAAGCCGTTCTCGTTTCCGGTGCTGGCCGCGCGCACGCGCGCGCAACTCGAAGGCAAGTTCTAGGGACGTCGTAGCGCCGGCTTCCAGCCGGCAGCGGCGCCCATTCTTGCGACACCAGTTCCGCTGCCGGCTGGAAGCCGTCGCTACGGGTATCGACGCCTGTTTCAAAAGACTCGCATGAACAGGCGTAAACACGCGTGAGCATGCTTAGACAGGCGATAACCGGCGTTAGCAGGCGTTGGACGATAAACCATGTGCCGGACCTTTCATGAAAGAAACGCCGGCAGTCTAACCCAGTCTCGAACCCAACCGGATTGATTCTCTTTTTTCGCACCGCCGGCTTCAGCCGGCAGGTGGTGAAAGGCTTGGTGCATACCGAAAACAAAAAATGCCGGCTGAAGCCGGCGATACGGAAGTGTGGGATTGCGGGGGCGCCAACCCCCTGAAGTCAAACGTCCCCGAACGCCGCCTTCAGCCGCGCCATCTGCGTGGTGACCTCGTTGGGCGCTTCTTCCGCGCCGAGGCCGGCGTACATGTTCTCGTCGATGCGGCGGACGCGTTCGTAGAGCATCTCGCAGCGCGACATCAGGCCCTTCAGCGAATCCGGCAAAGCGGCGGCGCCGTTGAAGCCCGGCAGGTCCGAGCGATCGCGCTCGGTGAAACGGTATTTGTCGTTGCTGGCCTCGGAGAGCGTCATCTCCCCTTCGCGCACCGCGCGCTGCACCAGCAGCCAGGACGCCACCTGCATCAGCCGTGTCGTCAGCCGCATGCTTTCGCCCGCGTACGCCAGCGCGCCCAGACGATCGAGGCGCTTGGACGCTGCCCGGCCGGGGCCATCGAGGTAAGCGGCGGTCTCCTCGACCAGCACCATGCCTTCCCGGAACGTGCGCTCGAACACCTCCGAGCGCGCGAAATCGAGAATGCGACGGCCAGCAACGGCGTCGGTCGCCACGGAGAGGGACATGCGGTCTGTCATTGTGCAGGGTCAGGTTGCAAGGCGCGGGCCGCGCCTACTCTCCGGGCCTCCCGAACACGGCGTCGGCGACCGACCGCTGTTTACGCTTTGCGGCGATCTCCCGCTCGCAGGCCTCGATGTCGCCCTTCAGCACGCGGATTTTCTCCTCCAGCTCGTCGATCGACATCAGATCGAGCGTCACGGCGCGTTTCAGCGGGCTTGCGAAGGGATCGTCTTCGATCATGGCGTGGCCTCCTGCAGCACTCTACCCTAAGGGGCAGTGAACGATGAAGCGGAGCAAACCATGAATGCGCCAGAAACCATGCGCGCCGTTGTCCATGGCTCCGGCGCCCCGTTGCGGCTGGAAACCATCGCGACACCGCGCCCCGGCGCAGGCGAAATCCTGATCAGGGTGGCCGCGGCGGGCGTAAACCGCCCCGACCTGATGCAGCGGGCCGGTCTCTACCCCCCACCACCGGGCGCGCCAGCGACCATGGGGCTTGAGGCGGCAGGCGAGATCGCAAGCGTCGGCGCCGGGGTCACGCGCTGGAAGCCGGGCGACAAGGTGACCGCCCTGCTCGGCGGCGGCGGCTACGCGGAGTACGCGCTGGCGCCGGAAGGCTCGGCCCTGTCGATCCCCGGCAAGCTGTCGATGGAGGAAGCCGCAGGCCTGCCGGAGACGGTGTTTACGGTCTGGGCCAACGTGTTCGAGGCGGGCGGGCTGCAGCCGGGGGAGAAGTTCCTGGTCCACGGCGGAGCGTCCGGCATCGGCACCACGGCGGTCCAGATGGCCGTCGCCCACGGGGCCAAGGTGTTCGCCACCGCCGGGGACGCCGAGAAAGTGGCGCTCTGCGAGACGCTCGGCGCGGCCAGGGGCATCAACTACAGGACCGAGGACTTCGAGGCGGTGCTGCGCGGCGAAGGCGGCGTGGACGTCATCCTCGACATGGTCGGCGGGCCGTACATCCAGAAGAACATCGACATCCTCAATGACAACGGCCGCTGCGTGATGATCGCCTTCCTGCAGGGGCCGACGGCGCAGCTGAACCTGATGCGCCTGCTGCTCAAGCGGATCACGCTGACCGGCTCCACCCTGCGCTCGCGCCCGGTGGCGGAGAAGGCGCGCATCGCCCGGGCGGTGGAGGAGCACGTCTGGCCCTGGATCGAGACCGGCAAGGTGAAGCCGGTGATCGACCAGATCTTCCCGCTCGCCGAGGCCGAGGCCGCCCACGCCCGCATGACCGCCGGGACCCATGCGGGAAAGATCATCCTGACGCCTTGAGTCTTGGAGCGCGGGCGCCCTCGCCCGCGTGCGGTGTCGAAGCGAGGCATGGGCGAGGGCGCC